>DAOUPC010000066.1 GCA_030626365.1 Paracoccaceae bacterium | reverse complement strand
GTAAACATCCGCCAGCGGGGCCAGACCGCCCTTGGCCACCGCCCCCAGCGACTTTTCCAAAATCGTCGTCAACCCGCCACGTTTGTTGCCGGGCGAGGGGTTGTTGTTCATCTCGGCATTGTTGGTGGCGGTATAGTTTTCCCACCAGAGGATGCGATCAACCAGTTTCTGACCGACCTCGTCGGATACGGCCCGCTGGGTCAAAAGGTGCTCAGCGCCGTAAATCTCGGTGGTTTCTGACAGGATGGATGTGCCGCCATGGCGCACCAGCAGATCCGAGGCATGCCCCAGCGCGGGGTTGGCCGTGATGCCGGAAAACCCGTCTGATCCACCGCATTGCAGGCCAACCACCAGTTCGCCCGCCGGGATGGGTTCGCGTTTGGCCTGATTGGCGACCTGTGCCATGTCCCGCAGGATTTTCAGGCCCTTGTCGATGCAGGCCTGTGTGCCGCCGGTTTGCTGGATGGTCATGTATTGGAAATTTCCGTCGGCGCGCAACCGGCCCTTACCGATCAGGTCGGGCACCTGCATGACCTCGCAGCCAAGACCAATCAGCAGGATACCGGCGAAATTGGCGTGCTGGGCGTATCCCGACAGGGTGCGGAACAGGGTGTCGTATCCTTCATGCGCCTGCGCCATGCCACAGCCTGACCCGTGTACGATGGGCATGATCCCGTCGACGTTTTCGAATTCGTCCAGCAACCCGCTGCGCGTGGCGGCCTCGGCGATGAAACGGGCGACGCTGCCTGAACAGTTGACCGAGGTCAGGATGCCCAGATAGTTGCGGGTTCCGGCCTTGCCGTCGGCACGCCGAAAGCCCTGAAATGTACGTGGGGCAGGGGGGGGGGATAGCGGCTGACACTGGCTGCCAAAGGCGTAATCGGCCCCGTGCCCACCCATGCCGATATTGTGCACATGCACATGATCGCCCGCCCTGATGTCGCATGTCGCAACACCGATGGTCTGGCCATAACGCAGGATGCGCGCCCCGCTGGCAATGTCGGTCGTGGCAATCTTGTGGCCCGACCCGGCCGCATCGCGCGCGCCAACCGGTAATCCGGCGGGTTGATCGCCCGGATTTATGGCGTTCAGGGCGATGACTACATTATCATCAGGATGCAGGCGCATCACTTGCGGTTCTTGCGGATTCATATCATACGCCCCAGCCAATGCCACGAATGCGGCAGGTTCAGAGGTGTTGACAGATTGGGGTTCAGGTCTAACATGCTAGTATGGTAAGTGAGAATGGTGCAAAGTTACAAGAGGGATCAATCCCTGTAGCCCTGAAATCGACGGATAATTTCACGGGGTCACTGGCCAACCGTGTGTATCTGAGCCTGAAAGACGCAATTCTGACGCTGGGCTACAAACCCGGCCAGACCCTGCGCAAACAACAGGTTTGCGAGGCACTTGGGGTGTCACGTTCCCCGGTATCCGAGGCGATCGCCCGGCTGGCTGGCGAAGGTCTGGTGGTGATCATGCCACAGGCCGGGACCTATGTGGCAAAGTTTTCAATGGACGAGATCCGCGAAAGCGCGTTTTTGCGCGAGGCGCTGGAACTGGCGGCGGTTGAACATCTGGCCCCGGCCATCACCACAGACCAGATCATTCAGCTCAGGCGTAATCTGCGGATACAGGCGGCGCTGGTCGAGGACGGGGATGTGGCGGGGTTCTATGAAATGGACGCCGAAATGCACGCGTTGATAATGGGCTTTACCGGCTTTCGCCGTCTGGCAAAGCTGGCCAATACGGTGTGGTTGCAGGTCAGCCGGGCGCGGCGCCTGATTTTGCCGGAACCGGGACGGCTGAGCGATACGCTGGCCGAACACCGCGCCATTTTCGAGGCCCTTGAGGCCGGCAATGCCCGCGCCGCCCGAAAGGCCACGCGCCACCACCTGCGCCAGTTGCTTACCTATCTTGAGCCATTGGAAGAAACCCGCCCGGATTTGTTTTCCTGATTTCAGGTGATGGTCAGGCGGGGTGGCGCGTCAAAGGCGGTAAAACGTGGCCGCGGTGCCACCAAACACCTGTTCCTTGTCCGCCACATCAAGATGCGCGGTCAGTGCCTCGGCGGCGGTGCGCCAATCGTCATAGCTGGCCCTAAGCTGGCACACCGGCCAGTCTGATCCCCACATGACCCTGTTTGGCCCGAACTGTTCCAGCACATGGCCCGCATAGGGGCGCAGGTCGTCAATGGTCCAGCCTTCGGCGGCTTCGGTCACCAGCCCCGAAAGTTTGCAATAGGCCTGTGTGTCACGCGCCAGTCGCGCCATGCCGTCCTTCCATTGCTCCAGCCCGGCAGGGTGGTCAGCGACCTGTGGTTTCATGCAATGGTCGATCACCACCCGCATGTCCGGGTATCGGGTCAGGATGGTGTGAAAATTATCCAGATGGCGGGGAAACCCCAGCGCATCAAGGGTCAGATCCAGATCGACCAGCGCCTGAAACCCCCATTGCACGTCGTCACGCAGCATCCAGTCATCATCGTCAATGTCCTGAATCATCGGCCGCACGCCGCAGAACTTGGGGTGGTGCGCCAACCGGCGCAGATGTGCCAGATCGCCGGGGCGTTCAAAGTCGATCCAGCCGACCACCCCCGCCACGCTGTCGGTGGCATCGGCAATGCCCAGCATATATTCGGTTTCCTGTACCGTGGCCGCCGCCTGAACCAGCACGGTTTTGGTGACCCCGTGCGCCGCCAGTTCCGGGCGCAGGTTATCCGGCATCCAGGGCCGCGCCAGGATGGGGTGATCCATCGGCATCCAGTCGTAATCCCCCCGCAGGGGGTTCCAGTAATGCTGATGTGCATCGATCCGCGTCATCGGGGGCGCCTTTCTTTTCAAGGAACGGGTTTAGATCGGCGCGTCCGGGTGCATCAGCCCCAGTTCCTTGAGGTCGCTCCACAAGGTATAGGGGATGTGCGAACGCGCCGCCGCTATGTTGCTTTTCATTTCCGCCACCCCCTGTCCGCCGGGGATCACCGAAAGGGTGCAGGGATGGTGCAGCGGAAATTTGAACGCCGCGTCGATCATCCGTACATTGTGGGTTTCACAAACCTTCTGGATACGCGTCACCCGGTCCAGAATATCGTCGGGGGCGGGGTCGTAATCGTAATAGGCACCCTTGCGCGGCCCGGTGGCCAGAATACCAGAGTTATAAGGCCCGCCAGTGATGATCCCGATGCCGCGGGATTCGGCCAGGGGCAGGAATGTCTCAAGCGCGCCCTGCTCCAGCAGGGTATAGCGCCCGGCCAAAAGGAACAGGTCGAAATCGCCACGCTCGGCCATGGTCTGACAGGTTTGCCAATCGTTAAGGCCGCCGCCGAAGGCCTTGATCGTGCCTTCATCGCGCAGCTTGATCAGGGCCCGGTAACCACCCTGCATCAGCACATCCATATGCGCGTCCACGACATCCTGGGTCTTGTGGTTGGCAAGGTCCAGGTCATGCACGAACAGGGCATCGATACGGTTCACCCCAAGGCGTTCCAGCGAAAATTCGACGGAACGCATGATGCCGTCATAGGAATAATCATATTGTTCGCGCCGCGATGGCACATCGAACCATTTGTCGATCCCGTCCCGCTGATCTGGCGGGCAGGGGTGCAACAGGCGGCCCACCTTGGTTGACAGGACGTATTGATCGCGTGGCTTTCCGCGCAGGAACCGGTTTAGCCGGGTTTCCGACAGGCCGAACCCATAAAGGGGTGCTGTATCGAAATACCGCACACCCGCATCCCAGGCCTGGGTCAGGATCGCATCCGCCTCGGTGTCGCTGATCGCTGTATAAAGGTTGCCCAACGGGGCCGAACCGAACCCCAGTTCGGTGAATTTCAGCCCGCCATTGCCCAGCCGATCCCAGGTCCGTGTCTTCAGTGTCATGCGATACCCTTTTTCCATTGCCGCGTGGGTGCAGGCCAATTGGTGATGGCCTATATTTCAAACCTAGCTAGAGTCAGGGCAGAATTGCCAGAGGTTATTGCAGATATGCGACTTTGCGCATGTTTTGCCGCAGGCTTTGTCACAGGCACGGGGCCGGGGCCGCCATAATTGTGATGGCAGGGGGGGAATTCTTGCAAAACGGGGGATAGGGGCGATCGATGAAATACACCTTGGGTGTTGATATAGGCACGTTTGAAACCAAGGGCGTGCTGGTGGACGGGGACGGGGTGGTGGTTGCCAGCGCGGTGCGCCGTCACGAAATGATCGTGCCACAACCGGGCTGGGCCGAACATCGCCCCGAACAGGACTGGTGGGGGGATTTCGTACATGTCACCCGCGCCCTTCTGGCCGATAGCGGGATTGATCCCCGCGCAATCATCGCGGTGGCATGCAGCGCAATCGGCCCGTGCATGTTGCCGGTGGATGGCGATGGGGCGCCGCTGATGAATGGTGTTCTTTACGGTGTGGACACCCGTGCCAGCGACGAGATCGCGACGCTGAATGACCAGATCGGCCAAGAGGTCATTCTGGATCGCTGTGGCAATGCGCTGACCTCGCAGTCGGTGGGGCCAAAAATCCTGTGGCTGAAAAATCAGCGCCCCGACCTGTTCGAGCGGACGGCGCATATCCTGACATCCACCTCTTATCTGGTGATGAAACTGACCGGTGAAATTACCATAGACCATTTCACGGCGGCCAATTCCAGCCCGTTTTACGATGCAAAGGCACAGGACTGGACCCAGGATCTGGCCCCCGGCATCGTGCCCCCCGACATGCTGCCCCGCCTTATGTGGTCAACCGAGATTGCCGGGCAGATAACCGCCCGGGCAGCGCAGGAAACCGGGTTGGCGGTTGGCACGCCGGTCACCGCCGGCACCATCGATGCGGCCGCCGAGGCGGTCAGCGTCGGGGTGCAGAAACCGGGGGATATGATGATGATGTATGGCTCTACCATATTCATCATCACGCTGACTGATGAACGGCTGCGCGACCCGGCGCTGTGGTATGCGCCGTGGCTGGTGCCGGGCAGTCACGCGGCAATGGCCGGGCTGGCGACCAGCGGCACGCTGACCCATTGGTTCCGTGACCAGTTCGCCCGCGAACTGACCCGCGACGAGGCATTCGGTGTCTTGGCCGACGAGGCGGAAAAGACACCACCGGGGGCCGGGGGGCTGTTGATGCTGCCGTATTTTTCGGGCGAAAGGACGCCGCTTCATGATCCGCTGGCCAGGGGGGCGTTCTTTGGGCTGAACCTGACGCATACGCGCGGGCATATGTACCGCGCGGTGATCGAGGGGATCGCCTTTGGCACGCGCCACGTGACCGACACGTTCCATAAGGCAGGACAGCGACCCAGCCGGGTACTGGCCGTGGGTGGCGGGACAAAGAATGCGATGTGGTTGCAGGCGACCAGCGACATCAGCGGGCTGGATCAGATCATTTGCGAAAAGACGGTTGGGGCCAGCTATGGTGATGCGTTTCTGGCGGCCTGCGCCGTGGGGGCGGCCAGCATCGATGACATAGAGGGCTGGAACCCGACCGTGAAAACCGTAAAGGCCGCGCATCATCCGGTTTATGACCATCAATACGGGTTGTTCCGGCGGTTGTATGACCAGACGCGGGATATTGCACATGAGCTGACCAGGCCCGATACTCTGACAGACAGGGTGTGAGCGGATGGCGAACCGGGCGCGCGCCTGACGGGTAAAAGGCAGGTAGGGGCCAGAACTTAGGGCCGAACTTAGGGCCGATTTAGGGCCAGAACTTAGGGAGAGAATGAATGTTGAAAGGTATTGATCCGCGGCTGAACGCGGATGTTCTTTATGCGCTGCGGGCGATGGGGCATGGCGACATGCTGATCGTCACGGATACCAACTTTCCGGCCGATTCCGTCGCCTGTGAAACGGTGACCGGCGAATTGCTGAGGATGGAAAACCTGACCGCAGCCGAGGCAACCGAGGCGATCCTGTCGGTGTTGCCACTGGATACGTTTGTCGATGATTTTGCGGGCCGGATGGAGGTCGTCGACGCCCCGGATGACGTGCCCCCGGTTCAGGCCGAGGTGCAAAAGGTAATCGATGCCGCCGAAGGCAAACCAAGGCCAATGGTCGGAATCGAACGGTTTGATTTTTATGATATGGCCAAAAGCGCCTATGCCGTCATCCAGACTGGCGAACGGCGGTTCTTTGGCTGCTTCATGTTCCGCAAGGGTGTGATCGCGCCGGAAGAATAACCAAAACCAAAAGAACAACAGGGGGCCAAAGATGGGTCAGGACATAGTCGTGCTGGGGGTATTTGTTGCCGATACCAGCTATCGCGCGGATCGCGCGCCGCGCATGGGTGAAACGATCATGGGCAACAGCTTTGCGCTGGGGCCGGGCGGTAAGGGGTCAAATCAGGCGGTGGCGGCGGCACGGGTGGGCGGCAAGGTGCATTTCATCACCCGTCTGGGGCGTGATCCGTTTGCCGATATGGCGCTGGCCACCTGGGCCGATGCCGGGGTAATCCCCGAGATCACCCAGCATGACAACAGCTATACCGGTGCTGCCTATATCTTTGTCGAAGAGGCAAGTGGCGATAACGCGATCATCGTGTGCCCCGGTGTGGCCGGGACGATTTCGACCGCTGATGTCGATGCGCGCGGTGATCTGATCGCTGGCGCGGCGGTGTTCATGACGCAACTGGAACAACCCATGGCGGCGGCGCATCACGCGCTGAAACGTGCGCGCGCCGGCGGGGCGGTAACAATCCTGAATCCGGCCCCGGCGGCGGAGTTGCCGGATGGCATGCTGGGCCTGTGCGATTACGTCACCCCAAACGAGAGCGAGGCCGAAGGACTGACCGGGGTGGCGGTGACATCCGTGGCTGAGGCCACGCAGGCGGCACAGGCCCTGCTGGACGCAGGGGTTGGCGTGGCGATCATCACGCTGGGCGAAAACGGGGCATTGTACCACGATGGCACGACCACGATGCATGTGCCGGCCTTTGACGCAGGCCCGGTGGTGGAAACCACCGGCGCGGGGGATGCGTTCAACGGTGGATTTGCGGCGGCACTGGCGCGCGGCATGGCCCCGCTGGATGCGGTGCGGTTTGGCTGTGCAACAGCGGCAATCTCGGTAACGCGGCCGGGCACGGCCCCATCAATGCCCGATCTGGCCGAGGTGCAGGCGTTGCTGGACGCATCGGCGCGCTGACCCGGACGACAGCTACAGATGCCCGGCGGACAAAAGGAAAACCTTAAATGAACATCCTTTTTATCATGTTTGACCAGCTTCGGTTCGATTACCTTAGTTGCGCCGGGCACCCGCACCTGCACACGCCGCATATTGATGCGATTGCCGCCAAAGGCGTGCGGTTCAGCCGCGCCTATGTGCAGTCCCCGGTTTGCGGGGCGTCCAGGATGAGCTGTTATACCGGGCGCTATGCCTCTAGCCACGGGGCGCAACAGAACGGTTATCCGCTGCGGGTGGGCGAAGTGACGATGGGCGACCATCTGCGCGGGGCGGGCATGGGCTGCTGGCTGATTGGCAAGACGCATATGGTTGTCGATGCCGCCGGAATGGAACGCCTTGGGCTGGCCCGCGACAGTGTGATTGGCGCGCGTCAGGCGGAATGCGGGTTTGATGTCTGGCAACGCGATGACGGGCTGTGGGCCGAAGGGCCGGACGGGTTTTATGACGCCAAACGCAGCCCCTATAACGAATACCTGAAATCCAAAGGGTATCCGGGTGAAAACCCGTGGAATGATTTTGCCAATTCCGGGGTAGAGGGCGAAGATATTGCCTCGGGCTGGTTCATGGCCAACGCGGGCAAGGCTGCGAACATCGCAGAAGAGGACAGCGAAACGCCGTGGCTGACGTCCGAGGCGATCCGCTTTATCGAACAGGCCAAGGGGCCGTGGTGTGCGCATGTCAGCTATATCAAACCGCACTGGCCCTATATTGTTCCGGCCCCCTATAATGACATGTACGGGCCAAACCATGTGCCCGCCGCGACGCGCCACCCGGATGAACGCGTCAATCCACACCCGGTCTATGGCGAATTCATGAACAACCCCATTGGCCGGGCCTTTTCGCGCGATGAGGTGCGTCAATCGGTCATTCCGGCCTATATGGGGCTGATCAAACAGATCGATGACCAGATGGGGCGGTTGTTCGGGTTTCTTGAAAAAACCGGGCGGATGCAGGACACGATGATCGTCATAACCTCGGACCATGGGGATTATCTGGGCGATCATTGGCTGGGTGAAAAGGATCTGTTTCACGACCCATCCGTCAAGGTGCCGCTGATCATCTTTGACCCGCGCCCGCAGGCGGATGCGACCCGTGGCACGGTGTGTGATGCGCTGGTTGAAACCATTGATCTGGTGCCGACATTTCTGGACTGTGCCGGTGGGGCCCCGGCGGGGCATATCCTGGAAGGGCATTCATTGATGCCCTTGCTGCACAGGGAATGGGCCGCAGAACAGCCTGCGGGCTGGCGCGACTATGCGATCAGTGAATACGATTATGCGCCATCCCCGATGTCCGTGCGGCTGGGCGTTGCCCCACGGGATGCGCGCCTGTTCATGGTGGTGGATAAACGCTGGAAATTCATCCACGCCGAGGGCGGCTTTCGCCCCATGCTGTTTGACATGCAGAGCGACCCGCAGGAATTCGTTGATCTGGGCGATGACCCGGCGCAGTCGGATATCATCGATCTGATGTACCAGCGGTTGGGTAAATGGGGGCGGCGCATGTCGCAGCGCGTCACCCGGTCGGATGACGACATAGACGCGTCACGTGGTTCCGCACAGCGCAAGGGCATTTTGCTGGGGGTCTATGAAGGTTCGGACGTGGACGAAGAACTGACCGTCCGGTATCGCGGTTCGGTGCCGCAACCGGACCCGGCCCACGATACCTGACGGCCCGTTCCGCATACATATCCTGCCCGGTATCCGTTGCGCCCCCCCCTCCACAAAGGTCAGGCACGTTCAGAATGCCGCGACCCGCTCGGCCAGCCAGTAAACCGATGCCGTGCCGATGGCATAGCCCATGACGCCCATGCCTGGCGTGCCGGGTTGGTGCGGCCCATCGGCAAGTTTTGGCAAGGTCAGGCGCAGCGCCTGATACAGCACCAATACCGCGGCCACGAAACTTAGCTGTCCCGCCTCGACCCCAAGGTTGAAGGCCAAAAGGGCCATTGGAATATCCCCCCGGCAGGCCGATTTCGACAGCGCCCCGGCAAACCCCAGCCCCCAGTCATCCCCCAGTCAGCCCGCCGGGGCAGTCCGTGACCTATTGTGCCAGCCACGCCGCCCCGTCAAAGCGTGGTGCATTCCCTTGTGCGGGGGGCATCGCCTTGGCCGGATCGCCCCGTGCCGCAGTCTTGTTGCACAAACCGGCGACGGGGTTTCAGCACATTGTGCAACCTCAGGTGTTGGTATCTTCAAAATGCCCGGCGGCGGCAAAAGCCCCGCCCTGATACCGTGCGGCCACGTCTGTGCTTGGCCCGGGTTCGGCATGTTCGGGGCGAAACACCTCGGAACTGTCCTGCGGTTCCCAGCCCAGATAGGCGACCTTTTGATTGTCCCACCAAACGTCCCTGTTGTCTGAGGCACCATAGATGATCGGGCACCCCAGATGCGGCACGCTGAAAGCCCGCTTGATCAGCCGGAAAAAATCACCCTCGCTTAGCCACGTTGACAGCATGCGGTGATCACGTGGTTTGGGCAAACAGGACCCGATCCGCACGATCGCGGTCTGGATGGCGAACTTGTCATAGTAAAGACGTGCCAGGGCCTCGCCATATACTTTGGACACGCCATAAAGGCTGTCGGGGCGGGTCACCGCATCGGCGTCCAGCGTTGTGGTGCGTTCATGAAAACCAATCGCGTGATTGGAACTTGCGAAAACAATCCGCTGCACACCGGCCTTGCGGGCGGCCTCGAACAGATTGTAGCAACCGATGATATTGCTGTTAAGGATATTTGAAAACCGATCCTCGACCGAGACCCCGCCCAGGTGGATTATCCCGTCGCATCCGGCGACCATGGCCTGTACCGCGCCAAGGTCCGCAAGGTCGCATTGAACGCTTTCCTCATCAGGCGCGGGTTCGTCCACGTCAACGATGTCGCTTAGCCTGCGCTTGGCGGCAAGTTCGCCAAGGCGGGGTCGCAAGGCCCGGCCCAGGGTGCCTGCGGCGCCGGTTAGTAAAAGTCGTTTCAATTCGGGCATCATGTTACCTCAGCAAATCAGGAAGGGTCAGCAAAGATTGCAGGCATGTGTATGGTTAGCATCAAAGCCACGAAAATCACCAGACAGAACGGCCAGATAGGCCCTGCATAGGCCCTGCGTGCGAAATTGCCGCGACATTGGGTGGTTAATTTTGTTATATTGCCACCATGCCTGCACCCTTAATCGAAAAGGCCAATTCGTGAAAATATCATCTGTCAAAACCCATGTGCTGCGTCATGTTCTGGAACAAAAATTCCAAAGCTCGTTTTCGACGTTTCACGACCGCTGGGCCTGTCTTGTTGAAATAACCTGCGATGATGGCACGGTTGGCTGGGGCGAATGCCTGGGACCGGCGCAGGCCAACGCGGCGATTGTCAATGCAATGGCCCCGCTGGTCATTGGTCAGGACCCGCTGAACATCGAACCGGTTTGGGCAAACGTCTATAACCAGTTCCGCGATCAGGGGCAGCGCGGCCTGAGCATGACGGCGCAAAGCGGCATCGACATCGCGCTTTGGGATATTGCAGGTAAACATTTCAATGTGCCGGTCCATGTCCTGCTGGGTGGTGCATTTCATAGCGAATTGCCGGCGTATGCGACGGGCGGATTTCCCCTGGTCGGAAAAGACCGGGTGGCGGCCCTTTCGGACGAGGTTGCGGGTTACAGGGATGCAGGGTTTAGCGCCACCAAGATCAAGATCGGTTTTGGTCTGCAAGAGGATATGGCGGCAATCCGCGCGGTGCGC
>DAOUPC010000235.1 GCA_030626365.1 Paracoccaceae bacterium | reverse complement strand
CAAGGATTTTGCCATCTGGCACGTGCGGCGCAACCCGGAAATGCGCGCGGCGATATGGGCGCGTGATGTGCTGGGCCTGCCGATCCGCATTGTGTTTACCTCGGCGGCGCAGCGGCGTCATTCGGCCTATCCCCGTTGGCTGATCTCGCGCATGGATGCGGTGGTTGCCACCACCGAACAGGCCGCCGGATTTGTGCCCCATGTGCGCGCCGTGGTGCCACACGGGGTTGATACGGACCTGTTCACCCCGGCCCCCGACCGCGCAACAGCATGGACCGCGCTGGGGTATGGCGGGGATGGGGGTAAAACCGGGGGTATTGCCACAATCGGGCGTATCCGCCCCGAAAAGGGCACCGATCTGTTTGTCGATGCCATGTGCCGCCTGTTGCCGGACCTGCCGGGGGCCGTGGCGCTGGTGGTCGGGCGGGCCACGCGCGAACATCAGGTATTCCTGCAAGGGTTACGCGATCAGGTGGCGGTCGCGGGCCTGTCAAAGCGCATTTTGTTCATTGGCGAAGTCCCCGCAACCGACCTGCCCGCGCTGGTGCGCGCCCTGTCGCTGGTCATGCAACTGCCCCGCTACGAAGGCTATGGCATGGCCCCGCTGGAAGGCATGGCCAGTGGCGTGCCATTCATCGCCAGCGAGGCGGGGTATTACCGGGAATTTTCGGCCCAGGCCGCCTGTGGGCAGATCATCCCCCAAGAGGCCGCAAGCGAAGCAGCAAAAGCCGCTCGCGCCCTGCTGACGGACCCTGACCGTTTCGCCGCAATGGCGCACGCCGCCCGCGACGTTGCCATCCACAGCTTCAGCGCCGCATCCGAGGCGGCAGGTATTGATGCGGTATACCGGGGAATGTGGGCGTAGGGTGGCAACCACCCCACGCGCATTTTACGCAATCGGCATGCGTTGTTCGATGATTTCCGCCCACCAGCTGCACCCGGCCGGGATTGCATCATCGTTGAAATTGTATTCCGGGTGATGCACCATCGCCGTGTCACCATTGCCAACCAGAATATAGGCGCCGGGGCGCTCTTCTAGCAGAAAGGCGAAATCTTCGCCGCCCATCACCAGATCGGCGTGATCGCAAGCACCCGACACAGAGGTCGCCACTTTGGCGGCAAATTCGGTCTGTTCCTCGGAATTGATCATCACCGGATAGCCGCGGATATAGTTGACCGATGCCGTCCCGCCAAACGTGGCGGCAACGCCATTGCATATCTCGTTGATCCGCTTTTCGGCCAGATCGCGCATGCCGGCGCTCATCGTGCGCACGGTGCCCTTTAGCTGAACCCTTTGCGGGATCACGTTAAAGGCATTGGACGAGGTTTCAAACGATGTGACCGACACCACCACCTGATCAACCGGGTCGGCATTGCGGCTGGCGATGGTCTGCAAGGTCATCACCGTCTGCGCCGCCATTACCGTGGTATCGACCGTATCGTTAGGCTTGGCCGCGTGCCCGCCGCGCCCCTCAAGCGTGATGTCGAACTGATCGGTGGCGGCAAAGAATGCCCCCGCGCGAATACCAAACGTCCCGACCGGCAGGCCCGGCCAGTTGTGCATGCCGTACACTCCCTGAACCTTCCACCGTTCCATCAGGCCATCTTCGCACATTTCGCGCCCGCCACCGCCGCCCTCTTCGGCGGGCTGAAAGATGACCACCGCCGTGCCATCAAAATTGCGTGTCTCGGCCAGATACCGCGCCGCGCCCAGCAACATTGCCGTGTGGCCATCGTGACCACAGGCATGCATCGCGCCATCCGTCTTGCTGGCGTACTCCAGTCCGGTTGCCTCGTGAATCGGCAATGCGTCCATGTCGGCACGCAGGCCAATCACCTTGCCGGATGTGTCCGTCCTGCCCTTTATCACCGCGACAACGCCGGTGCGGCCAATCCCTGTCACCACATCATCACAGCCAAAGCTTTGCAGTTTTTCTGCTACCAGCGCGCTGGTGCGGTGGGTTTCAAACAGGATTTCCGGGTTTTCGTGTATATCCCGTCGCCAGGCGGTGATTTCATCGTGCATTTCTGCAAATCTGTTCTTGACGGGCATGGTGTTTCTTTCCTCGGGTCAGGTCAGGTCCGCGAACCGGCCAGACCGGCGGGTATCGCATCATCATTGAAGTTATATCATGGGTAGAGGGGCATCGGCCCGTCGCGCTGAACATATAGGCACCGGGGCGATGTTCCAGCATAAACAAAAAATCTTTGCCTGCCGGTCCCTGGCCGGTCTTGCAGATCACCCCGTCTGAAGCTGCGTTATCAGGCGCTCCATAAAGTCATGACCGGCCTGAAATTGCGCCACTTCGATGAATTCATTGGGCTGATGCGCCTGGGCAATGTCGCCCGGACCGCACACAACCGCAGAATAACCCGCCGCCTGAAATTGCCCGGCCTCGGTGCCATAGCTGACCACATGGGTGCCATTGTCGCCGGTAATGGCGCGGGCAATTGCCTCGGCCTCGCCGTTGGTTTCGGGTTTCAGGCCCGGCACATCAAACAGCGGTTCGATCTGCATTCCGGTTTCGGGCCGCACGGCCTGCATGCCCACCTCGACCTTGCGGACCTGATCGATGAACCGCTGGCACCAGGCGGCATCATCTTCGTCCGGGACAACGCGGAATTCAAAGTCGAACGAACAATCCTTGGCCGTGATGTTGCGCGCGGTGCCGCCCTGAATGTTGCCCACATGCAGGGTGGTAAAGGGCGGGTTGAACATTGCCGCCACATCGCTGGGGGTGGTGCCCTGAATTTGGGTGTTGGTGCGGTTGACCCAGTCGATCACCCTGACCGATTCAAGAATCGCACTGACCCCGCTTGGCAAAAGGGAACTGTGGACCTCAAAACCTGTCACGGACACGGTATAGCCTATGCCGCTTTTATGCGCGGTAACGACCTGCATGGTGGAGGGTTCACCCACGATCACCGCCGCGCCCTTGGGCAAAACGGGCTGCATGGCGCAGATCATTGGCGGGGCACCGGTACAGCCCACCTCTTCGTCGAAACTAAGTGCCAGTTGCAGGGGGCGTTTGACGCCGCGCACATGTGCCTCGACCAGCGCCCAGATGGCCAGCGCATCATAGCCTTTCATGTCACAGGTGCCGCGCCCGTAATATCTGCCATCCTTTTCAACCACCTGAAACGGGTCGCTGTCCCACGGCTGGCCATCAATCGGCACCACATCGGTATGCCCCGACAGGACCACCGCGCCGGCCTGCCAGGGACCGACATGGGCAAACAGCGCGGCCTTGTCGCCTTCGTCGTTGTAATAACGGTGCGCCGTGATGGCGTGGCTGTTCAGGTATGCCTCGACCCAGTCAACCAGCGCCAAATTGCTGTCACGGCTGACGGTCGGGAATGACACCAGCTTTTGCATGATCGCCAGAGGTGTCAGTCGCTCGCCCATGTTTTCAGTATCCGCTATCAGAGGTCAGTACAAAGTGGCCCGGTTCCACCTCGGCATAGACCGAGGGTTCGGGGGTATAGCCAATCGGGTGGATCGGCGATGGAATCGGTTTGAAGTTCAGGTCTTTTTCCGACTTGCGCTTGCGTGGGTCGGCGATTGGCACGGCCTTCATCAGGGCCTGGGTATAGGCGTGCTGGGGGTTCTCGAACACGCGCGCACGCGGGCCCATTTCAACGATACGGCCCAGATACATCACCCCCACATTGTGGCTGACCCGTTCAACCACCGCCATGTCATGACTGATGAACAGAGAGGACAGCCCCAGATCGGCCTGAAGTTCCATCATCAGGTTCAGCACCTGCGCCTGCACCGACACATCCAGCGCCGATACCGCCTCGTCCGCGATGATCAGCTTGGGATTCAGCGCAAGCGCGCGGGCGATGGCGATGCGCTGGCGCTGACCGCCCGACATCTCGTGCGGGTAACGGCGCATGAAACTGCGCGGCAGTTCCACCCGGTCAAACAGCATCGCCACGCGGTCCTCCAATTCGGACCCGGATGCGGTGTTATAATTGCGCATCGGTTCGGCGACCTGATCGCTAAGCATCATCTGCGGATTAAGCGAGGCAAACGGATCCTGAAAGATCATCTGCATATCGCGCCGTTTCTCGCGCAGGCCCTCTGGGGCCAGATTCATGACGTCAACGCCGTCAATCTCGATCTTGCCGGCAAAGGGTTCGACCAGCCGCAGGATCGACCGCCCGGCACTGGATTTGCCACAACCGGATTCGCCCACAAGGCTAAGGGTCTGCCCCTGGTTGATGGTGAATGATACGTCCTCGACCGCATGCACATTGGCCACGGTGCGGCGGAAAAAGCCGCCCTTGACCGGGAACCGTGTGGTCAGCCCCCTGACCTGTAACAACACCTGATCTGTGCCGGGGATCGGTTCGATTTTTTGGCCCTCGGCCCCCATCAGTTTCATTGGTTCCGGCACGGGTTTGCCGCGCATTTCGCCCAGTCGCGGCACCGCCGACAACAGCGCGCGGGTGTAATCATGCTGGGGGTTCTCGAATATCTCTTCGACGGTGCCTTCTTCGACCTTGCAGCCGCGATACATCACCACCACCCGGTCGGCCATCTGCGCCACCACGGCCAT
>DAOUPC010000221.1 GCA_030626365.1 Paracoccaceae bacterium | reverse complement strand
CGGATTATCGTTGGCGAAACCCGTGGCGAAGAAGTGATCGACATGTTGCAGGCCATGAACACCGGCCACGACGGGTCAATGACCACAATCCACGCCAACAGCGCCCGCGACGGGGTCAGCCGACTGGAAAACATGATTGCCATGGCCGGTATCGAAATGCCGCTCAAGGCGATGCGCAGTCAGATTTCTTCGGCTGTGAACCTGATCGTGCAGGTCAGCCGCCTACAGGACGGTAGCCGGCGGATGACATCGATCACCGAAATTACCGGCATGGAGGGCGACGTGATTTCCATGCAGGAACTGTTCAAATATCAGCGCGTCGGCCTGACGCCGGAGAACAAGATCGTCGGCCACTTTACCGCCACCGGTGTACGCAGCCACTTTTCCGAACGGTTCCGCATGTGGGGCTATGATCTGCCCGCATCAATATATGAACCCGTCAAAGCAGGAATACAGTAATGGAACTTAGCATTGAACCAGTCATCTATGGTCTGATTTTCATCGGGGTTCTGGTCCTGGTCGAAGGTCTTTACCTGGTGATCTTTGGCAAATCGATCAGCCTGAACAACCGCGTCAACCGGCGTCTGGACATGCTGGAAAAGGGTGCGGCCCGCGAACAGGTGCTGGAACAGCTGCGCAATGAAATGCAGCAGCACATGAAATCACGTTCCATCCCGCTGTATTCCCTGCTGGCCGAAAAGGCGCAAAAGGCGGCGATTGCCTTTACCCCGCGCCAGTTGATCATGCTGATGGGCGGGCTTGGCGTTATTGCCTTTCTTGGCCTTAGTATTGGCACGGATACCGCAGTCCCGGTGCGCATACTTGCCTCGGTCGGGATCGGCGTTGGCGCGGTGTTCTTCTGGGTCAACAGCAAGGCCAAGAAACGCATGGGGATGATCGAAGAGCAACTGCCCGACGCGGTCGAACTGATGGTGCGCAGCCTGAAGGTCGGGCACCCGTTTTCCTCGGCCATCACCATTGTCGCAAAAGAAATCGACGACCCCCTGGCAACCGAGTTTGGGATGATTGCCGACCAAAGTGCGTATGGCCGGGATGTGGGTGAATCGCTCAAGGAAATGGCCGAGCGGCTGGACATGCAGGACATGCGGTTCCTGGCCGTGGCCGTGACCATCCAACAGCAATCGGGTGGTAACCTGGCCGAGATCCTGGCCGGCCTTGCCACCGTGATCCGCGCCCGGTTCCGCCTGTTCCGCAGGGTCAAGGCAATCACCGCCGAGGCACAATGGTCAGGCAAGTTCCTGTCGGCCTTTCCGCTGATGTGTCTGGGCGCAATCATGGTCAACGACCCCGGCTACTATGACGAGGTTATAGACCACGAATACTTTATCCCGGCGTGTTTTTTCGTGGGCATCCTGTTGACGATCAACCTGGTTGTCATGCGCGTGCTGACCGACATCAAAGTCTGAGGAACCAAAATGGAATTTCTGACACAAATCGACGACTACCTGACCGGACAGTTGGGTGAATTCGGCCCGCTGATCGTTGTCGGGGGCCTGGGCCTGTTCATGATCCTGCTGGTTATCCCGCTTATAATGAACCAGCCCGAAGATCCGATGAAAAAGCTCGGGAACAATATCGCCAACGAAGGCAAAAGAAAGACAAGGTCAAAGAAGGACCAGTTGCGCCAGACCGGGCGCAACGAGCAGCTTGAAAAGTTTGCCAATTTTCTTGAACCTCAGGACGCCGAGGAACTGTCGGCCATGCAGCTAAAGCTGCGTCAGGCCGGGTATATATCAAAGGACGCGGTGCGGTTTTTCCACTTTGCCCAGATGGCACTGGGCATTGCCGGGCTGATCGCCGGGGTGGCCTATGTCATCATTCTGGGCAATAACGGCGAAGAACTCGACACCCAGCAAATGCTTATGTACGTCGTTGGGCCCGGTGGTGTCGGCTATATGTTGCCGAAATACTGGGTAACCCGGCGCGTCGAGGCCCGCAAAGAGGAAATTATCGCGGGGTTCCCGGATTCACTGGACATGATGCTGGTCTGCGTCGAGGCCGGTCAGTCACTGGATCAATCGATTGTCCGCGTGGCAACTGAATTGAAGGCCTCGTACCCCGCACTGGGCGAAGAATTCGAAATCGTCGCCTACGAGATGAAGGCAGGCAAGGACAAATCGGCCGTCTTGCGCGATATGGGTGATCGGTGCGGGGTTCAGGATATTTCATCCTTTGTCACCGTGTTGGTCCAGTCGGCCACATTCGGCACCCCGGTTGCCGAAGCATTGCGGGTTTATGCGGGTGAAATGCGTGACAAAAGGGTAATGCGCGCCGAAGAGGCCGCAAATAAGTTGCCAACCAAAATGACCCTTGCCACAATGGGGCTGACCGTTCCGCCGTTGCTGGTCATTCTGGTCGGACCTTCGGCCAACGGCATCTCGAACCTGGGGTCCATGGGAGGCAACTGATAAATGACACCGCAAGGTGTGACAAGAATTGCATCTTCGGGAACTCTCCTGTTTGCCATCGCCGTTATTTCGGCGGTGGCTTCTTGCGGTCCAAAGACCATTTCAGCCACCGAAGGCGGCCCCTATCCACCCGGCGTGGACCTGTCCAAAGAGGCGGTGAACGGCGTAGAGGTGGCCCACAGGCTGATGAACGCCCAGCAATATGAACTGGCGCTTGATGCGTTTACCCGCGCGGCGCTGGAACAGGGCCTGACCGCGGAAATCCTGAACGGGATGGGAACCGCCAATCTGGGACTTGGGCGGCTGGGCCAGTCCGAAGAATTACTGCGCCGCGCAGTCAAGGAAGACCCGACCTGGGCCGAAGCCTGGAACAATCTGGGCGTATTGTTGATGGAACGGGGCCAAATCAACGAGGCAGAGCATGTTTTGCGCAAGGCTTATGCGCTGGATGATGGCCAAAACGACTCAATCCGGGATAATTTGCGCTTAGCACTCGCAAAATCGGAAAAAGTTGATAATAATGATGGACAAAACGAAGACTATAAATTGGTGCGACGGGGAAGCAGTGACTATCTGATCCGTAAGACACCATGATCGAGGCAAGAGCAGTAAAGGACGCGAAAAATGCGCCACTTCTTTTTGATTCCAATGTGTCTTGTGGGTGGACTGACGCTGTCTGCCTGCGCAGAAAAGGCTGATGAAACCGTTGAACGGGCATTTCAGGACGTAAACGTCGTAGATGAAAACGATCTTAACGACGTGATGCTGACAGTTGCCGACCCGAACGAGGCGGTCGATTATTTTCGCCGCACGCTAAAGGGAAACCCGAACAGGATTGACCTGCAACGCGGATTGTCCAAATCCCTGATACGCGCAAAGCGCAACACAGAAGGCGTATCCGCCTGGACCAAAGTATCCCGCATGGACGGTGCCACACCGGATGATGCGGTCGATCTGGCAGATGCCCTGATCCGCAATGGTGACTGGGACAAGGCCAAAAAGGTGCTGGACGGCGTACCGCCCACGCATGAATCCTTTAAACGCTATCGGCTTGAGGCAATGGTCGCAGACGCAAACCGCGACTGGGAAAGGGCCGATTCATTCTATGAAACCGCCGTAGGGCTAACCACGCGCCCGGCCGGGGTGATGAACAACTGGGGTTATTCCAAACTGACACGCGGCGACTTTGCCGATGCCGAGCGGCTGTTCGGCGAGGCAATCCGCCAGGACACAACCCTGTTCACCGCCAAGAACAACCTTGTTCTGGCCCGCGGTGCCCAGCGCAATTATTCCCTGCCTGTGATCCCGATGGATCAGGCAGAGCGGGCGCAATTGCTGCACACCATGGCACTGACGGCCATCAAACAGGGCGATGTGACCACCGGCGAGGGGCTGCTGCGCGAGGCAATCAACATCCACCCGCAGCACTTTGAAGAAGCCGTGCGTTCGTTGCGCGCGCTCGAGGCAAGTTAACCAGATGGCGATTTCGGCCTTTGCCGCGCTGTGGTTCCTGCCCTTCGTGCTACCGATCTGTCTTTATGTCGCGTTCACCGATCTGCGTGAAATGCGCATTACCAACCAGGCGGTTCTTGTTCTGGCGGCGGTGTTTGTGGTTGTCGGTATCTTTGTGATGCCCCTGCCGGACTATGGGATGCGCCTGGTGCAGATGGGTGTCGTTTTGCTGATTGGCATCGTGCTGAACGGGGCCGGGGCGATCGGGGCTGGGGATGCCAAGTTCGCCGCCGCGGCCGCGCCCTTTATCGCCATCGCAGACCTGCGGGTGCTGCTGGCGATATTCGCGGCCAACCTTCTGGCCGCGTTCGTGACCCACCGGCTGGCCAAATACACCCCCCTGCGCAAAATCGCACCCGACTGGAAAAGCTGGAACATGGGGTGGAAATTCCCGATGGGATTGTCGTTGGGCGGGACGCTGGCGATTTATCTGATCCTGGGAACCATCTATGGCAGCTAGGGGCCGTTCCCGCCCTTTTTGAGGGTGCTCAGCACCCAATATCGCCCCGCAAAAGACATATTGCCCCGCCATAACCCAGCCAACCACTCCGGCACAAATTCGTGCCGCATTCCAAGGCAAGCAAGCGACAGGTAGATCCGATGAACATGCAGCCCACCTCGGTCATGGCCCCCCCATCCCCGCGCGGCATGGAGGAAATGCTTCTTCCCCCGGTGATGATGCGCGACATCCTTCTGAAAACCATCTTTCGCAAGAATGTCAGCCTGGTCAGTGAGATTTCCGAGGCAATCTGCCTGCCGGTCCAGGTTTCACAGGAACTGGTCGACATCGCCCGCGAACAAAAACTGCTTGAGGCAACCGGCACGCTGAACGCCAACAGTGG
>DAOUPC010000012.1 GCA_030626365.1 Paracoccaceae bacterium | reverse complement strand
TCGGGTTCGTCCATGCCACCGTAAAGATGGTTAAGGAACATTTCCTTGGTCAGCGTCGTGCCCTTTCGCAGGCTCAGCAGCTCCAGCATCTGGTATTCCTTGCCGGTCAGATGCACCGGCTGTGTGTCTGTGGTCACTGTCTTGGCATCCAGGTTAACGGCGATCTTTCCGGTATTGATGATCGACTGCGAATGCCCTTTGGAACGACGGATGATCGCATGAATGCGCGCCACCAGTTCCTCGCGGTGAAAGGGCTTGGTCAGGTAATCATCGGCCCCGAACCCGAACCCCTTGATCTTGTTTTCGGTGTCATCCTCGCCGGACAGAATCAGAATCGGTGTTTCGATTCGGGCCAGTCGCAACTGGCGCAGGACCTCGTGACCGTTCATATCCGGCAGGTTCAGATCCAGCAGGATCAGGTCGTAATCATAAAGTTTTGCCAGATCGATCCCCTCTTCGCCCAGATCCGTCGCATAGACGTTCAGATTCGCATGGGTCAGCATCAATTCGATGCTTTTCGATGTTGTCGGGTCGTCTTCAACCAATAGTACGCGCATTCTTTCCATTCTCCGCCATTAACCTAATCTCGTGTTGGTATTAACCGTGACCAAAAAAGGTTAATCCCGCGTTACCATGTGTCATATTATGCCAACGCAACCTAAAGTTGTCGATATTTTTTAACGGTTGTCGCCTTTAGCGCATCAATTCCATGTTCGGCCACGGCGGTGACCCAACCCTGGAACTCTTCTTCGCTAAGACCATAGCGGCACAGGGCCTCAGATTGCGTAATCAGCCCATACAGCACCCCGCGCACCACCGCCGCCTTGCGCGAGGCAACCCAACGCCGGGTTGATCCGGGCGGCAGATCGGCCCGCGTCATAACGGTTCCGTCAGTCAGGGTTACCGCGCGCGGCCCATCCACTTTTTTTAAAAACATTGCCTCATTCCTTCGCATGACATGCCAGAATGTGGCGCAACCATCTTAACAGCCCATGAAACCAGCCCTTGTGGTTAGTTCGGATTTTCCTATATTCTGAACGGCCTTCCCTAATCACGCAGGAGTCGCCGACATGGCGCTTGGTTCCGACACCAAACTGAATTCGCTTGGCTTTGCCAAATCCCCCGCTGAAACACGGGTGGTTGTGGCCATGTCGGGTGGGGTCGACAGTTCGGTCGTGGCCGCGTTGCTGGCCGATCAGGGCTATGATGTGGTGGGGGTGACGCTGCAATTATATGACCACGGGGCGGCATTGGCCAAAAAGGGCGCGTGTTGCGCCGGCATCGACATTCACGATGCGCGCCGGGTCGCCGAGGAACGGGGGTTTCCGCATTATGTGCTTGATTATGAAAACATATTCAAGGACGCGGTGATTGATGAATTCGCCGACAGCTATCTGGCCGGGGCCACGCCTGTACCCTGTATCCGCTGTAACGAGCGGGTGAAATTCAAGGATCTGTTGCAAACCGCGCGTGATCTTGATGCCGATTGCATGGCCACGGGGCATTATATCCAGCGCAAAACCGGTCCCAACGGGCCAGAGTTGCATTCGGCGACGGATGCAGGGCGCGACCAGTCCTATTTCCTGTTCTCGACCACACGTGAACAGTTGGATTACCTGCGCTTTCCGCTGGGGCATTTACCATCCAAGGACGCGACCCGCGCATTGGCGGCAGAATACGGGCTGGCGGTGGCGGACAAGCCGGACAGCCAGGATATCTGTTTCGTACCGGATGGCGATTATGCGTCGGTTATCGAAAAACTGCGCCCCGGCGCGGTGGAACCGGGGCAGATCGTGCATGCGGACGGGCGGGTTCTGGGCACCCATGACGGGGTCATTCACTATACCATCGGCCAGCGCCGGGGGCTGGGCATCGGCGGTCTGGCCGACCCGCTTTATGTGGTGCGCCTGGATGTGGACGCCAAACAGGTTATCGTCGGTCCCAAGGACATGCTGGCCGCGCGCATCATTCCGGTGCGGGAAATCAACTGGCTGGGCGATGAACCGATGATGGCCCGCAAAGAATGGCACCTGATGGTCAAGGTGCGTTCGACCCGCCCCCCGCGCGAGGCGATCCTGCGCCCGATTTCCGACACCGAGGCCGAAATCGAACTGCTAAGCCCCGAAGAAGGCGTATCACCGGGGCAGGCATGTGTGTTTTACGAGGCAACAGGCAGCCGTATCTTTGGCGGTGGCTGGATCTGGCGGGGTTAATCACCGCCATCACCACCCGAAAAATCAACTGCTGCGGGCAATCCCGGCCAAAACCGCCTCTGCGGCGCGCAGTCCGGGTGCTTTGCCGCCCAGACCCAGACGCCGCATGGTCAGGTCCATCGCTTTGGTTTGCTGGTCGGGTGATTCCATCACCTGCTCTAACGCCTGTGCAATCAGATCGGGGCGGCAATCGGGGCCAAGACATTCGGGTACGACACGGGTGTCACTGACCAGATTGACCAGCGTTGCGGTATCGCTCAGCATCAGCCGTTTGATGATCTGGCGGCTGATCCAGTTGAAATCATAGGCGATCACCATCGGTGTTCCCGCCGCCGCCAGTTCCAGCGACACGGTACCCGAGGCCGCCAGCGCCAGCGTTGCAGTCCGAAAGGCCGCGCGTTTATGTGTTGGATCAACCTGCGCCGGGTCCAGCACCAGCGGCGCGCCGGGCCAATCCGCCACCGCTTCGCGCACCAATCCCGCCACCGGCCCCGCCGCCGGAACCACCACCCGCAGGTCAGGATGGCGCGCCAGCACCTTTTCCAACGCCGCGCCGAACACCGGCGACAGGCGCGTCACCTCGCCCCGGCGCGATCCGGGCAACACCAGCAGAACCGGCGCGTCACCCAACCCGTGGGCCGCACGAAACGCCGCAATCGCGGCCTTGTCCGCCTGTGGTTCGGCAACGACCGGGTGCCCGACAAAGTCACACTCCATACCCGCCGCCGTCATCAGCGGTGGTTCAAACGGGAACAGCGCCAGCACGTGGTCGATCATCCGGGCCATTTTTGCGGCCCGCCCCGGTCGCCAGGCCCAAACGGTGGGGGCAACGGAATGCACGGTACGGATGGTACTGGATGCCTTGACCAGTTTCGCCACCCGCAGGCAGAAATCCGGCGAATCGATGGTGATCAGCACGTCGGGTTTGGCCGCAATCACCTGTGCGGCAGTCTGGGCAATCCGGCGTTTCAGGTGAAAATATTTCGGCGCGACCTCGAGCAGCCCCATAATGCTGAGTTCATTCATGTCAAAGCGGCTGACCAGCCCCTGCGCCTGCATCTGTTCGCCGCCAATGCCATCAAACTGCACATCCGCCACAAGCTGGCGCAGCCCGGTCATCAACGCGCCCCCCAGCCGGTCGCCAGAGGGTTCGCCCGCAATGACAAAAACCCGCATCAGCCCGCGTCCCGAACCCAAAGGAACAGGCCCAGCCGGTCACATTCGGCCAGGGTGGCAGACTGGTCCAGAACGATCACCCCGCCGGCCTCGATCACCACACCGCCAAGGCCACCCGCACAGGCGGCCGTGATGGTATCGGGGCCGATGGTCGGCAGGTCCACGCGCCGGTCCTGACCGGGTTTGGGGGCCTTGAACAACAGACCACCACCCGCGTCGGGGCGTGTGCTCAGACAGCGCAACATCCAGTCGGTGCCAAAGGTCGCCTCGATGGCCAACGCCTGGCGGTGCTGCACCACACAGGCCTGACCGATGTCAGCCGCCGACATGGCCGCGACAATCTCAGCCCCCCGCGCGGCATCCGCGCGGTCACTATCGCCCGGCTGTGCAACACTGGGACAGCCCGCAGGCAACAACAGGTCGGGCGCAAGTTCATGCGCACCGCCAACCCGCATACCGGCCTGTTCAAATATGCTAATGGCCGCGCGCAAGGCCCCGTCATCGCCGCTGGCCATCGCCTGTTGGATAAGGGGCACCAGCGGCATCGTCGCGCCATCGATGGCCGATGGATCAATGCGCGGGCGCCCGATGGCCCCGGCCATACAGACCTGCGACACGCCATTGTCACGCAGCACCGCCAGCAACGTCCCAAGGGTTTCCAGCCGAAAGGTCACATCAACGGCCAGATCATCGGGGGCAAACCCCTCAAGCGCGCAAATCAGCGGCGGCACATCCAGCCGCGCGGCCAGTTCGCCCGGTAATGCCCCGGACCCGGCGATCAGCGCCAGCACCGCCTAGCCCCCCGGCGTCAAAAAAGAGCGATCCGAATCGCCCAGCACGAAATCAACGATCTCGCGCACATACGCACTGTCGGTTTCATCACCCAGACGGCGGGCGCGATCGCGAAATGCGCCCTCTCCCTGTGCCAGCATCTGAAACGCCGCGCGCAGGGCGCTGATGTCGGCGCGCGCCACCCCGCGCCGTTTCAGCCCGACCAGGTTCAGCCCGTCCAACTGGCCACGCCGGGCCTGGACCAGACCATAGGGGATCACATCATTGGTCACCATGGTCACCGCGCCAACGATGGCCCCGCGCCCCACACGCACGAACTGATGGACCCCCGACAGCCCGCCAATGATCACGTCATCCTCAAGCACGCAATGACCCGCGATGGCGGCCGAATTGACCACAATCACCCGATCACCGATCTGTGCATCATGGGCAATATGGCACCCGGCCATGAATAACCCGTCATCGCCAATCTTTGTCATGCCCCCGCCACCCTTGGTGCCGGCATTCATCGTCACATGTTCACGGATGCGGTTGCGCGCGCCAATCACCAGACGGCTGTCTTCTCCGTTGAACTTCAGGTCCTGCGGAATTTCCCCGATCACCGAAAAGGAAAACACCACCGTGTCAGCCCCGACCACCGTGTCCCCCGTGACAACCACGTGGCTTTTCAGCTCAACCCGGTCGCTAAGCACCACCTGCGGGCCAACCACGCAAAACGGGCCAACAACACAGCCCTTGCCCAACTGGGCCCCCGGTTCGATCACCGCAGACGCATGTACCTGTGTCATCAAGGTTATTCCTTTGGCAAATCGATCATGGCGGTGAATTCGGCCTCGGCGGCCACATCGCCGTCAACCGTTGCCCGCCCGCCAAAGCGCCAGACCTTGCCGCCCGGTTTGCCGCGCAACGTGGTAATCCGCATTTCCAGCACATCACCGGGGCCGACCTTGCGGCGGAATTTACACTTATCAATCGCCATGAAAAAGATCAGCAGGTCACGATCCACCATATCCATCGCCACGCCGATCATCACCCCCGCCGTCTGGGCCATCGCCTCGACGATGGTCACGCCGGGCATGATTGGCGTTCCGGGGAAATGGCCCTGGAAATGCGGCTCGTTCATGGTCACGTTCTTGATGCCGGTGGCCGAACTGGTGCCGTCGATATCGACCACCTTGTCAACCAGCAGAAACGGGTAGCGATGCGGCAGAATACGCTGGATCAGCTGAATATCGGCGCTTTTCAATTGGGAAGTCATGGCGCGTGCCCCTGTTGTTGTGGTTCTTGCAATCTGCCTACCAACACACGTGCATATGGGCAAGGCGGGCTATTCTTCGGCCCCGTCGGTCAGGGCGGTTCCGTCACCGATGGCCGCATCGATCCGGGCAATCGCCAGATCGGTGATATCGGTCGCATTGGCGCTTAGAAACACGTTCGAGCGCTCCAGGATCACCCCGGCCCCCGCATCGCGCATCAGCGCCTCAAGAACGGGGCGCGCGGCCTGAAGGAACTTAACCCTTGCGCCATCCCCGATCTGTTGCAGCGTGCGGGTCTTGGCCCCCTGCGCCTTGCGGGTGGCCTGGACCTTTTTATCAAAGGAATCGGCCAGGGCGCGAAACGCTGTGGGGTCCATGGTGGGGCGTCGCCGGGTCAGGTCTTTTTCTTCAACCGTCAGTTCGGCCTCTATCTTGCGGTTTTCGGCCGCCAGAACCGCGCTTTCGGCCTCTATCTCGCTGGCGATGCGCAGGCCAAAGGCCGACCCGGAAAACATCCGGTCGGTGGAAATGGTCAGGATCGCGCTTTGTGGTAATCCCAGTTGCTGCGCCCAACCGGGCGATGCAGGCAGGCACAAGACCAGCAACAAAACAATAAGCGCGCGAACGCAAGAGGTCGCGCGGGCCGCCATGACCTAGAACTTGGCCTGAATGGTCAGATCGAACGACTGTTCCTTGTCAAAGGTCTCTTTCTTGATCGCCTTGGAAAAGTTGAACCGCAGTGGGCCGATGGCCGTGGTCCACAGGAACGACACACCAATCACATGGCGGGCCGATCCATTCGCCCCGACAATGGTGCCCCCGGCAGTATCCACATTATCCAGCCCCCAGACGTTGCCAATGTCGTAAAACAGCCCGCCGCGCAGGCCAATTTCATCCGGCAGGCCCAGCGGGAATTCCGCCTCAAGCCGCAGCACGCTGTACAGGTTCCCCCCAAGCGCGTCATTCACCCCATTGGACAGGTCCCGCGGGCCGACCCCGGCAGGTTCAAAGCCCCGCATGACATCCGACCCCAGAACGAACCGGTCAACCGCCCGGCTGAAATTGTTGCCCCGCCAGGACAACCCGCCCGCCTCGAACGAGGCCCGCAGGGTAATTTCTTCGTTCAGGATACGGGTCTGGGCAATCACCTTGGCCGAGCTGCGAACATACCTGCTGTCCCCACCCAACCCGGCGAAATCGGCACCCACCTCAAACAGGAACCCGGAATTGGGGTTCAGACCGGTCAGGCGACTGTCATAGGTATAGGTAAACCCGACCGACCCTGATTTTTGCTGACCCTGGGCGATTTCACTGGCGATCACCGCACCGCTGACCCCGGCATCACGCGCCAGCATCTCTGAGCCCTTCCAGCTGTAACGCACCTGCAAATTGGAATCTTCGCCGATCTTAAAGGTCAGGGCGGGCAGGAAAAAGCGCCGCTCGATATCATACGAGGCAAAGGTCGAGGTCCGCCCCGACGCGCCGAAATCAATGTCAAACCGCAGATCGCGGCCCATCAGTTGTGGTTCGGTAAAGCCGATGACGTATTCTTCGGATTCCTGTGCGGTCGACAGCTTGAGACCCAGTCGCTGACCACGACCAAGAAAGTTCCGCTCGGTCAGGCCAATCGCCAGCCCGATCCCGTCATTGGCCGAAAACGACCCCCCCAGGCTTAACGATCCGGTGGGCTGTTCTTCGACGTCCACATCGACAATCACCTGATCCGGTGCGGTTCCCTGACGGGCGTCCACATCCGAGGTTCCGAAAAATCCCAACGCGCGGATGCGTTCGGCGCTTTCGCGGATTTCACGTGGGTTGAACGGGTCGCCTTCGACGATCTTGAACTGCTGGCGCACAACCCGGTCCAGGGTGGTTGTGTTGCCCTCGATATCAATACGTTCAACAAAGATACGCGGGCCTTTGACCAGCACGAATTCCACATCAAGGGTCAGATCGCGGTCGTTGCGGGTAATGCGTGGTTCGACCCGCAGGAAATCGATCCCCTCGCGGATCGCCAGCCGTTCCTGCCGGGCAATCGAATTTTCCACCAGCGAGGGCGAATAAACCGTGCCTGGCTTCACCTTGAGCGCGGCCTGAAATACCGCCGCATCGGCCCCGGCCATCTCGCTGCTGGTGGTGATGTTGCCAAAGCGAAACTGCCGACCTTCCTGAATGTTCAGAACCAGAAAGAACGCATCGCGTTCGCGGGTGAATTCAACATTTGCGCTGTTCACGCGAAAATCGACATAGCCGCGTGACAGATAGAAATCGCGCAACACCTGCTTGTCGAACGCGACCCGGTCCTCGATCAGCGTGTCGGCCCGGATAAAGGCGCGCAGAAAATTGGCCTGCTTGGTTTCCAGCACCCGGCGCAGACGCCGGTCCGAATAGACCCGGTTGCCAACAAAGCTGACGCGCTCGACCTCAATTGTGTCGCCTTCGGCGATTTCAAACACCAGATCGACGCGGTTGTCGCTGCGCCGGATGATGCGCGGGGTTACCACGGCGGCAACCCGCCCCGACTGGGAATAGGCCTGTGCGATAATCGACGCATCCCGTTCGGCGGTGGTCGGGTTGAACACCCGGCGCGACGTGCTTTCGATGAAACCGGACAGGGCTTCGTCCTTGATACGTTTGTTGCCTTCAAAGCTGATGACATTGATGGTCGGGTATTCCTTGACCTTGATCAACAGCGTGCTGCCGCTGGGGACAAGTTCGACTGTCTCAAAAACACCACTGTCAAGAATACGCTGATATGCGTCGTTCAGGGCACCGGCAGAAACCGCTTTGCCCCGGCTGATTCCCGTGTAGGCGATGATCGTCGAGCTTTCGACGCGCTGGTTGCCATCGACCTGAACCGAATTGAAAGTATAGGATTGTGCCTGCGCGGCCCCCGGAAATCCGGTCAAGGCCATTGCAATTAAAAGGAAAATTGCCGGTAGTGAGCGATACAACATATAGATGCGCGCGCCGTGATTAGCGCAGGATGTACCTGAAAATTTTCCAAAACCCATTTTTCAAAACCTAATTTTGCAGCAGACTTAGGTAATTGAGTAACGGGATTATGGGGCCTTGTCAAAAGCGCAAAATGCCCCGGACGCTTTGGTGGAATGGTGACAATCGGCGGTATTCACCAGAAAATCACAGGCTCCCGAGCCAGGCACCCGCCGACAGCGCAAGGGCGATGGTCCCCAGATACAAAATCCGGTCCCAGTTCAGTTCCATCATCAGGCTGAAACCGCGGTAAGATTGGTGCAACGTGTGCATGGCCTTGATCCTTATAGGGGCGTTGACCTTTGTGTTAGACGGGGAATGTGGCAGCACTTGGGCGGTTCCGGTCCAATCCGGCGCAAATCAGCCTGGATTTTGGGGCCGGATTATGGGCCGGAACTGGCCAGATCAACCCAGATTGGCAAATGATCAGACGCAATGGGCGCCGGGCGCGCGCCATAGACCCCGTGTGCGGTGACCGTCAGCCCCTTGTTGCGGGCCACCCGGTCCAGGGCGATCCGGTCCAGCGCCCCCATCGGACGCGGGGCCGGAAATGACGGGCGCGGTGGCACGAACGCCAGATCAGGGGCCCAGCGATCAAGTATCTTTGTGCGGGACCAGTCGTTGAAATCCCCCGCAACAACGGTGGGCATGTCCGGTAACTCTGCCAGTTCCTGAACCATATGCAGCACCTGCTGGCGTCTGAACCGGGTCAGCAGCCCCAGATGCGCGCCAACCACCCGCAGCGGACCAAGGGCGGTATCAAATTCAACCCAGACAGCCCCACGCGGTTCCAGCCCCGGCAGGGCAATATGCCCGATCCCGCGCAGCCCCACAGAGGCATCCCGCCAGATCACCGCATTGCCATGCCAGCCCAACGACCCGGCCCCACCCAGATCGGCCACCTGCCATCCGGCCTCTTGCAGCACGAAATGCGGCAGGGCGGCAGGGCGCGGTGGCAGGCGTTTGTCGGCCTCTTGCAACACCACCACCGACGCGTCCAGCCCATCCAGCACCGTCAGGATTCGGCGCGGCAACCGGCGCAGGTCCAGCCCGACACATTTCTGGATGTTATAGCTGGCCAGTCGCAGCGATGCGGCAGCGGCAATGGATGGTTCGCTCATACGTTCTGCGGTCCCCGACTGTAATAGTGCGCCCCTGCAAGGCGGCGTTCATAACGCGCTGCTATGCGGTCTTGACAGTTTCGATCCCGAACCATCCTGTGGCTACATGGAAGAGAAACGCGCAATGGATGGGTCTGGCGCGGCAATCCTGGTCGGGTTTGCCATGCTTCTGGCATTCAATCAGGTGGTTATCAAGGTTACAGGTGGTGGGTTTGGCCCGGTATTTCAGGCCGGGTTGCGATCCTGCCTTGGGGCTATTGTACTGCTAATCTGGATCCGGGCGCGCGGCATGTCGATCAGCCTGCCTGCCGGGGTGCTGATCTGGGGGGCGGTTACCGGCGTGATCTTCGCGCTAGAGTTTGTCTGCCTTTATATCGCCCTTGATCTGACCAGCGTATCGCGGACCTCGATCATCTTTTATTCCATGCCTGTCTGGCTTGCCCTGGCGGGGCATATGTGGCTCCCGGCGGAGCGGCTTAACCGGGTCAGCGCACTGGGGCTTGTGCTGGCCATGGGCGGTGTGGCCATGGCGCTGGCCGACCGCAGCGGCGGACAGACCAGCCTGTTGGGCGACCTGCTGGCGTTGGGTGCCGCGCTGTTATGGGCGGCCATTGCCCTGGTCATGCGGCTGTCGCCCCTGTCGCGGGCCCCCCCCGAGATGCAGATGCTGGTGGTGGTCACGGTTTCCGCCCCCGTTCTGCTGGGCCTGTCGCCGCTGTTCGGGGATTTCCTGCGTGATCCGGGGCCGATGCACCTGGCCGGGCTGGCGTTTCAGTCGATATTCATCGTGTCGCTGGGTTTTTTGCTGTGGGCCTGGCTGATTTCAATCTACCACGCGGGGGCTGTGGCCTCTTTCAGCTTTTTGTCGCCGGTGTTCGCGGTGTTTCTGGGCTGGTGGATACTGGATGAACAGATCAGCCCGCTGGTCTGGGGGTCTTTGGGGCTGGTTGCCGCGGGGGTTTTCCTGATCAACCGGCGATAGGGCGCGATAGACAGGGCAGGGTCAGGTCCCGCAATAGGTTGCCTGCACGGCCTCGTCCGCACTGGGCGGGCGTTTCAGGTCGCTGTGATCGGGCTGGTCCGCAAAGGGCTGCGCCAGCACCGTGTTCAAACGATGAAACGGCGCATAGTCGCCCCCCATGTTCCCCCCCACGCCGCCCCCCACTGCGGCCTCGATCATCTGCTCTATCTGGTGGTTGCGCGGGATAAAGGCCGGGTTGGCGGCCCGCAGGGTCGCCGGCACATCCGGTTCCCCAACACAGCGCGCCGCCCATTCGCTGGCCCAGCCATCAAAGGCCGACGGATCGGCAAACTGGTCCCGTGCCCGTTCATCCCCAAGCGCCCGAAAGGTGTTGGTGAAATCGGCCTGCCCTGCCGCCATCCGCACCAACAAATCCTCGATCAGCGCGCGATCCCCCGCCTGCCCACCGGCCCGGGCGGTTGTCAGCCCCAGCTTGGCCCGGAACCGGGCCAGCCATTGCGCCTCGATCAGGGCAGGCATCGCATGCACGATCTCGCTCGCCTGTTCGACGGCTGCATCCCGGTCATCCGCAAGCTGGATCAGCGCGGTGGCCAGTTGGGCCAGATTCCACACCGCGATATTGGGCTGATTGGCATAGGCATAGCGCCCCATGTGATCAATCGAACTGAACACCGTGTCGGGGTGATAGCCGTCCATGAACGCGCAAGGCCCATAATCAATGGTTTCGCCCGAGATGGCGCAATTATCGGTGTTCATCACCCCGTGGATAAACCCCACCCCCATCCACCCGGCAATCAGCGCCGCCTGTGCATCACGGACCTTTTCCAACAGGCCCATTGGCCCATTGGCACCCGGATAATGGCGCGCAATCGCATAATCAGTCAGCTGCGCAAGGCTGGTCAGGTCGCCGCGCGCGGCAAATATCTGAAACGTGCCGACCCTCAGATGGCTGGCCGCCACACGGGTCAGCACCGCACCGGGCAACGTCACCTCTCGTAATACATCTTCGCCGGTCTCGACCACCGCAAGGGCGCGGGTGGTGGGAATGCCAAGCGCGTGCATTGCCTCGGACACAATGTATTCGCGCAGCACCGGACCCAGCCATGCCCGCCCGTCACCGCCGCGCGAATAGGGCGTACGCCCCGACCCCTTTAGCTGAATGTCACGCCGTTGCCCGTCGCGGCCAATGGTTTCGCCCAGCAACACCGCCCGCCCGTCGCCCAGTTGCGGGTTATAATTGCCGAACTGATGCCCGGCATAAAGCTGTGCCAGCGGTTCGGCCCCTTCAGGCAGGTGATTGCCGCCAAACACCTGCGCCTGTTCGGCCGCGTCACCGGGGCTGATGCCCAGCACGCCGGCCAGATCATCGTTAAAGGCCACCAGACGCGGGGCCGCCACGCGAACCGGCAACTGGCGTGAATGGAACGCATTACCCAGCCGGGCAAAACTGTTGTCAAAGGGGATTGTCATGTTCATGCGGCAAACATAGGCGGGATGGCTGGAATTGCCAGAGCGCCTGTGCTTTATCATCCCCATGACAGCCGCAGAAATCATCAAACACCTGAACCTTACGCGCCACCCCGAAGGGGGCTGGTATCGCCAGACATGGGCCGGGCAAAGCGACGACACCCGTCCTGACCGCCACGCCCGCCCCTGTGGCACATGCATCTATTTCCTGCTGGCCCGCGACGAGGTCAGCCATTGGCACAAGGTCGATGCGACCGAAATCTGGCTTTACCATTCCGGCGCGCCGCTGATCCTGTCGCTAAGCGCGACCGACACCGGCCCGGCCATCGATCATCTGCTTGGCCCGGACCTGAGCGCCGGTGCGCCCCAAATCATTGTTCCGCCGCACCACTGGCAGGGCGCGCGCAGCACAGGTGAGTGGACCCTGGTCAGTTGCACGGTTTCACCGGGGTTCGAGTTTTCGGGCTTTACCCTGGCCCCTGCGGGCTTTGACATCCCGCGCGGCTAGGGCCAGATCAGGGGGCCAGTTTCTGGGGTCAACTCAGGGGGGCTCAGGGGGCCGTCACACCCCGTCAGGCACACTGATCATGCCGCCGCCCACCAATGCGCGCACACCCGTGGTGCCGGGGCACGAGGTTGCCAACCGGCGCGCCACGCGCACCGCCAGATAGGCAAACGCCTGCGCCTCGAGCATATCTCCGTCCAGACCCACCTGTTCCACCGGCATCACCGGGCAATCAAGCGACACGCGCAGCATCTCCATCAGCACCGGGTTATGCCGCCCGCCGCCCGTGACCAGAACCCGTTCCGGGGGGGCTGGGCAATGCTCCATCCCGCGCGCCACACCGGCGGCACACATGGCCGTCAGGGTGGCGGCGGCATCACCATCCCCCAATTCCCCCACCAGTTTGATCATCTCGTCAAAATCATTCCGGTCCAGCGACTTGGGCGGCATCCTTGCAAAATATGGCTCGGCCAAAAACAGCTCAAGTGCGCCGGTTTCAACCTGCCCCTGCGCCGCCAGCGCGCCATTGCGGTCCATCGCCTGCCCCAACCGGGCCTGCATCAGGTCATTCAGCGGCGCATTGGCCGGGCCGGTATCAAAGGCCAGCAGGGCACCGGGAACCTCTGGCCCCGCATGCGATGGATCAACATAGGTCAGGTTGCCCACCCCACCCAGATTAAGAAACACCACCGGCGCGGATGCCCCTATCCACCGGGCGCAGGCAAAGTGAAAAAACGGCGCCAGCGGCGCGCCCTCGCCCCCCATCGCCACATCATCGCTGCGAAAATTCCAAACCACCGGCAGGTCCAGCGCGTGGGCCAACGCCGCCCCATCACCCACCTGCAACGTGCCGCGCCCGCGTGGTTCATGCGCCAGCGTCTGGCCGTGAAACCCCACCAGTTGCGCGCCCTCGAACCCGGCCAGCAGGGCCAGATGGGCCGCGTCACACACCCGCGCGGCCGCCGTCACCGCATCCCCCGTCCACTGCCCCAGCCCGGCCTGCAGGACCGCACGTTCAGCATCAGAATATTCCTGATACCCGGTCTGACCAAAGGCAAATATCTGCTCTCCGTCGGTCTGAATCATCGCCCCATCCACCCCATCCAGAGAGGTGCCGCTCATCGCGCCCAGTGCCCATACAGGGCCGGTCTTGCCAATGGCCTTATTCATGGCCTTTTCCTTTGCTCATCTGCTGCTTATACACTGCCTCGCAAACAAAGCCCGAGGCAAGCCATGACCTATCACCCAAAATCGGATTTCATACGTGTTATGATCGAGCGCGGCTTTCTGGCCGATTGCACCGATTATCAGGGGCTGGACGATGCCCTGATGAAGGGCCCACAGCCGGGTTACATCGGTTTTGACGCCACGGCCAGTTCGCTGCATGTGGGCTCGCTGATCCAGATCATGATGCTGCGCTGGCTGCAAAAGACCGGGCACAAGCCGATCACCCTGATGGGCGGGGGCACCACCAAGGTGGGCGATCCGTCATTCCGGGCCGACGAACGCCCGCTGCTGACCACCGAACAGATCAACGCCAATATCGCCGGAATCAAGGCCGTGTTTGCCTCCTATGTCGATTATAACGATGGCCCCACCGGCGCGCAGATGGTCAACAATGCCGAATGGCTGGACAACCTTAATTACCTTGAATTCCTGCGCGATATTGGCCGGCATTTTTCCGTCAACCGGATGCTGTCGTTTGAATCGGTCAAGTCCCGGATCGACCGCGAACAATCCCTGTCGTTTCTTGAATTCAACTATATGATCCTGCAAGCCTATGATTTCATGGAGCTTCAGCGGCGTTATGGTTGTATCCTGCAAATGGGTGGATCGGACCAGTGGGGCAATATCGTCAACGGTATCGACCTGACCCGCCGGGCCATTCAGGGCGAAGTGTTTGGCCTTACCTCGCCCCTGCTGACCACGTCGGATGGCAAGAAAATGGGCAAATCCCAATCGGGGGCCGTGTGGCTGAATGCCGACATGCTGTCGCCTTACGAATTCTGGCAGTTCTGGCGCAACACCACGGACGCCGATGTGGGCCGCTTCCTTAAACTGTACACCGAACTGCCGGTCGATGAATGCGACCGCCTTGGCGCATTAGGCGGGGCCGAAATTAACGAGGCCAAGATCCGTCTGGCAGGCGAAGTGACCGGCCTTTTGCATGGTGCGGCGGCGGCCACGGCAGCCGAGGCCACAGCCCGTGAAGTGTTCGAAAAGGGCGGCGTTGGCGATGATCTGCCCACGCTGACCCTGACCGCGGACGAGGTTGGCGATGGCATTTCGGTGGTGCAGTTGTTCGTGCGCTCCGGCCTTGCCAAAACCGGCAAAGAGGCCAAGCGCCTGATCGCCGAGAACGGCGCGCGACTGGATGATGCCCCGCTGACCAGCGCCGGCCTGATGATCGACATGGACGCGCTGGCCTCGCCGATCAAGCTGAGTGCGGGCAAAAAGCGCCATGCGCTGGTACAATTGGACGGCTAGAACATCAGCCACTCAACCAGGCTAAGGGCGATGAACACCGGGACCGACAGGGCAGAGGCCAGCAACATGGCCACCGCCCTGGTCGGGCGCGGCGCAGCGATGGCCGCACCATTTACTAAGATTCGTTTTTTCATGCCCCCATTAACCACGCTTTAGGTTTATGGCGCGTTAATCATGCCCATGTTCGATGCCCTGCCCCACAACAGTGCGCCATGCGCCCGCTGGCCAGACTGGACCGCCACACCATGCAAAACACGCTGAGAACTGGACAGCCACGCGCGCACGTGATTATTTGAACACATGTTCAAATCAGCGGGAGAGCGCCATGAAGATTTCCACCACAGCCGCCGTCATTACCGGCGGCGCATCCGGTCTGGGCGAGGCAACCGCCCGTCATTTCGCCAATCTGGGCGCACAAATCACCATCCTTGACCGCGACGCGGAGCGCGGCAAGAAGGTCGCGGCAGACATAGGCGGGCATTTCGCCGAAACGGACGTCACGGACGAGGCATCGGTGCAGGCGGCAATCGATCTGGCGATGGCGCGGATGGGGCGCATATCTGTCTGCGTCAACTGCGCCGGCATTGCCTATGGCATCAAGACGGTTGGCCGCGACGGCCCGCACCCGCTGGACGCGTTCAAACGCACCATCGACATCAATCTGGTCGGCACATTCAACGTGTCGCGCCTGGCCGCTGTTGCCATTGCCACGAACGACCCGGAACCCGACGGCGCACGCGGCGTGATCGTCAACACCGCATCCGTGGCGGCCTTTGACGGGCAAAAGGGCCAGGTGGCCTATGCGGCCTCAAAGGGGGGGATTGTTGGCATGACCCTGCCGATGGCACGTGATCTGGCCTCGACCGGCATCCGGGTGATGACCATCGCGCCGGGCATCTTCATGACGCCAATGCTGGCCGGACTGCCCGAAGAGGTACAGGCATCACTGGCCGCTGATGTGCCCTGCCCCGCGCGGTTGGGCACCCCGGCGGAATACGCGGCACTGGCCGGGTTCATCACCGAGGCCGGTTATCTGAACGGTGAAGTGATCCGTCTGGATGGCGCATTGCGGATGCGCTGAGCATCACACAAAACGCAAAAAGGCCCGGATGATTAAAACCATCCGGGCCTTTTTTCATGTCTGGCGCTTACTTGCCCAGCGACCACCAGCCACGGCGCTTGGGCTTGGGCGGTGTATCCGCAACCGGTTCCGGGGCCGCAGTCGGTTCCGCAACCGCAACTGGTTCCGGAGCGGGTTCCACAACCGGGGCCGGTTCAGGCGCAGCTTCTGGCGCAGGCGCCGCAACCGTGTCTTCAACAGGGGCCGTCACCTCTGCGTCAGTTGCCTCATCCTTGGCTTTTGCCGGCTTTTTGGCGGCCGGTTTCTTGCGGGTACGAGGCGCACGTTTGGCCTTGGGTTTGGCGGCAGGTTTGTCATCCGACGCCGGTTCAGGTGCGGTATCCGCCTCTGATCCTGCCTCTGTCCCTGCTACCTTTGGCTCATCACCCGGCTCTGCCTTGGGGGCATCATCCGCTTTTTCACGGCTTTGGGCGGGTTTCGCACGGGACGAAGAACGACGGCGTGTTCTGGTTGGCTTGGGCTTTTCGCCCTCGGCCTTTTCACCGGCACCGTCTTCGTCAGTTGGGCCAGCATCAGCCTTGGCTGTTTCGGCCTCGCCAGCGCCATCAGCCTGTTCACTGGTTGGCTCACCGGCAGTGTCACCGACTGGCTCACTGGCAGTATCACTGGCCGGGTCCGCCGCAGCAGAATCTTCCCCGGATTCGGGCGATACTGCGCCATTTTCGTTCTCTTGCGAACCAGCAGATGACCTGCCCGAACGCCGCCGCCGCCGCCGCCGCTTGCGCTTTGGTTTGTTCTCGCCGTCGCCCTCTGCGACAACATCCGGCGTTGTAACCTCTTCCACCTCTTCCGTCTCTTCGGCCGCGCCATCGGCATCGGCATCGATCTGATCCATCAGCGACGTATCCACCGAGACCACCGGGGCCTGGGCCACCGGCACCACACGGGTCGCCGTCTTGAAGCTTTCGATGGTGAAATCGGGGCTGATCAGATGGGCATCCCCTTCGATCCGCACACTGATCCCATACCGCGTTTCGATCTGCCCGATATGTTCACGTTTGGCGTTCATCAGGAAGTTGGCAATGCTGACCGGACAGCGCACCAGAACCTCGCGCGAACGACGCCGCGTGCCTTCTTCTTCGATCTGACGCAGGATCGACAGCGCCATATTGTCATCCGACCGGATCAGCCCGGTGCCGTGGCAGGACGGGCATGGCTGGGTCGTTGCCTCGATCATGCCGGGGCGCAGACGCTGGCGTGACATTTCCATCAGGCCAAAGCCGGAAATGCGCCCCACCTGAATACGCGCGCGGTCGGTTTTCAACTTGTCCTTCATGCGCTTTTCGACGGCGGCGTTGTTCTTGCGTTCGTCCATGTCGATAAAGTCGATCACGATCAGACCGGCCAGATCGCGCAGGCGCAACTGGCGGGCCACCTCTTCGGCGGCCTCAAGGTTGGTTTTGGTCGCCGTATCCTCGATCGAACCTTCCTTGGTGGCCCGGCCAGAGTTGACGTCAACGGCCACCAGCGCCTCGGTCGTGTCGATCACGATATAACCGCCCGATCGCAGCTGAACGGTGGGGTTGAACATCCCGCCCAGATAGCTTTCCACCTGATAGCGCGCGAACAAAGGCATGGTATCGGTATAGTGCTTCACGTTCTTGGCGTGCGACGGCATGATCATTTTCATGAAGTCTTTGGCGATGCGATACCCACGTTCGCCTTCAACAAACACTTCGTCGATCTCGCGGTTATAAAGGTCGCGGATCGAGCGTTTGATCAGGTCGCCCTCTTCATAGATCTTGGCGGGGGCGGTAGATTTCAGCGTCAGTTCGCGGATCTGTTCCCACAGGCGCAACAGGTATTCATAATCGCGCTTGATTTCGGCCTTGGTGCGTTTGGCACCGGCGGTGCGCACAATCAGGCCCGCACCGGTCGGCACGTCGATTTCCGTGGCGATGTCTTTCAGTTTCTTGCGGTCTACGGCATTGGTGATCTTGCGGCTGATACCACCGCCACGGGCGGTGTTGGGCATCAGAACGCAATAGCGCCCCGCCAGGCTAAGGTAGGTGGTAAGGGCGGCACCCTTGTTGCCGCGTTCTTCCTTGACGACCTGCACCAGCAGGATCTGGCGGACCTTGACGACCTCTTGAATCTTATAGCGGCGCGCGCGGGGTTTGCGCGGCGGGCGGATGTCGTCGGTGTCATCTTCGACAGCCACGGATTCGATGCTGGAATCCCTGGAAACGGCATCGCCGCGCTTGGATTCAGGTGCATCATCATCGTCGCCATCGTCCTGACCTGCGGCATCATCGACTGCGTCTTCTGTAGCTTCCTCTGTGGACCCCTCTGTGGCCTCCTGCGGGGCCTCATCAGATTGCACAACCTCTGGTGCGGCCTCTGCGCCCGGTTCTTCAACCGGGGTCTCGGCGACCAGTTCCATCGGCGACGTCCCTTCGGGCGCGCCCATGACATCCGTGGCATCCGTAACATCGTCCTGATCGCTCAGGTCGATGGTCTCCATTCCGCTGATCTGCGGTTCGGTGCTTTCGACCGCGTCATCCGATTTGACCTTTTCCGCCTTTGAGCGGCTGCGCGAACGCGAAGAGCGGCGCCGGGATGGCTTGCGCTCTTCCTCGTCATCGCGGGCGCGCAATGCCTCGGCATAGGCGCGTTCTTCTTCCATCAGCGCCTCGCGGTCGGCGACGGGTAT
>DAOUPC010000008.1 GCA_030626365.1 Paracoccaceae bacterium | reverse complement strand
GGTGATGCGGCGCGGGTGGCACGGGCCTGTGCAGGTCCTGTTCCGGGTGACAAGCCGCATTTCTATATGAAGCATATGGCCCAGCATATGCTGGATGGTGTGCCGGTTGACTGGGCCAGGGGGTGCGTGAATATCCATCTGATCCGCCATCCGGCGCGGGTAATCGCCAGTTACGCCGCCAAACGCGAGGATCCGACACTGGATGACATCGGTTTTGCCCAGCAACAGACCCTGTTTGACAGATTGGGCGGCATAGTAATTGATAGCCACGACATACGCGCCAATCCGGGCGTGATGCTGCAAGCCCTGTGTGCAAAGGTTGGGTTGAACTGGGTGCCTGATATGTTGTGCTGGCCTGCCGGGGGCCGGACCGAAGATGGGGTTTGGGCGTCACATTGGTACGGGGCGGTTCACCAAAGCACCGGATTTGCCGGGGTCGAGGGGCCGTTACCAAAACTGGACGATAAATATCAGGGTCTGTGCGACGCGGCCCTGCCTGCCTATGCGGCAATGCAGGGCCAGCGCCTTAAACTTTAACCGACCCGCTTGTTGCGCACCGCGATCAGTTTCAGCCGTAGCGCCTGAAGTTGGATGAACCCGCCGGCATCTTTTTGATCATAGGCCCCTGCGTCGTCCTCGAATGTAACGTGCTCTTCTGAATACAGCGAATGATCAGACCAGCGCCCGACACATGTGGCCGACCCTTTGTAAAGCTTGATGCGCACGGTGCCGGTTACGTGGGTCTGGCTGGCGTCGATCGCGGCCTGTAGCATTTCGCGTTCGGGGGAATACCAGAAGCCGTTGTAGATCAACTCGGCGTATTTCGGCATTAGTTCGTCTTTCAGGTGCATGGCGCCGCGATCCATGGTGATCGATTCGATGCCGCGATGCGCCTCGAGCAGAACAGTGCCGCCCGGCGTTTCGTAGATACCGCGTGATTTCATGCCGACGAACCGGCCTTCGACCAGATCAAGGCGGCCAATGCCGTGCTTGCCGCCATATTCGTTCAATGCGGTCAGCATGGTTGCCGGGCTCATTTCTGTGCCGTTGATTGATACGGCGTCGCCCTTTTCAAAGCCGATTTCGATGAATTCAGGTTCGTTTGGGGCGTCCTCGGGGTGGACGGTGCGCTGATAGACGTAATCGGGGGCCATGATGGCCGGGTCTTCCAGAACTTTGCCCTCGGACGAGGTATGCAAAAGGTTGGCGTCCACAGAAAACGGCGCTTCGCCGCGTTTGTCCGTGGCAATCGGAATCTGGTTCTTTTCGGCGAAATCAATCAGCCGGGTGCGGCTGGTCAGATCCCAGATCCGCCAGGGCGCAATTACCTTGATGTCGGGATTCAACGCATAGGCCGCCAGTTCAAACCGCACCTGGTCGTTGCCCTTGCCGGTGGCCCCGTGGGCGACGGCATCGGCACCGGTTTCGGCGGCGATTTCTATCAGACGCTTGGAAATAAGCGGGCGGGCAATTGAGGTGCCCAGCAGATACAGCCCCTCGTAAACCGCATTGGCGCGGAACATCGGGAACACGAAATCGCGCACGAATTCTTCGCGGACGTCCTCGATAAAGATGTTCTCGGGCTTGATCCCAAGCAGTTCGGCCTTGTGGCGTGCTGGCTCTAACTCTTCGCCCTGACCAAGGTCGGCGGTAAAGGTAACCACCTCGCAACCATACTCGGTCTGCAACCATTTCAGAATGATCGACGTATCAAGACCGCCTGAATAGGCCAGGACAACTTTTTTGGGTACAAAATTTGGCGCAGACATGGGTGATTTCCTTCATCTCAGATCGGCTGCGGATTAGCGGGTTTTGGCGGCCGGGGCAAGGCAAGGCGGACTTGCACCAACCGCAAAGTTACGCCACACCAGCCGGCATGAGCAATTTTCACGACAGGGCCCGTACCGCCGCGGCCACAATGCGCGATGTGTTTCCGGTGACGCCGTTGCAGCGCAACGTGCTTTTGTCTGAACGGTTTGGCGCGGATATATGGCTAAAACGCGAAGACCTTGGCCCGGTGCGCTCCTACAAGTTGCGCGGGGCGTTCAACGCGATGCGCCGCCAGCCCGACCAAAAACTGTTTGTTTGTGCCAGTGCCGGCAATCATGCGCAGGGTGTTGCGTTCATGTGTCGCCATCTGGGGGTCAGGGGCGTGATTTTCATGCCGGTGACCACGCCACAGCAGAAAATCCTGAAAACCCGGATGTTTGGCGGCGATCAGGTCGAAATTCATCTGATCGGGGATTATTTTGATGACACGCTGGCGGCGGCACAGGAATGGTGCGCCACCGAAGGCGGGCATTTTCTGTCGCCGTTTGACGACCACGATGTGATCGAGGGGCAGGCATCCGTTGCGGTTGAGATTGAGACGCAACTGGGTAAGGCCCCGGATTTTGTGTTGTTGCCGGTTGGTGGTGGGGGCATGTCGGCGGGGGTGGCGACCTGGTTCGGGGATCGCACGCGGTGCCTGTTTGTTGAACCGGCGGGGGGCGCGTGTTTGCGGGCGGCTTTGGCGGCAGGGTATCCCGTTACGCTGGATCATGTGGATACGTTTGTTGATGGGGCGGCGGTGGGCCGGATCGGCAAGCTGACGTTTGAATTTCTGAAACATGTGCCCTTGTCGGATGTGATGGCATTGGACGAAGACCGGATCAGCGCCACAATCATTGAAATGCTGAACGTTGAAGGCATTGTTCTGGAGCCCGCCGGCGCGCTTTCGATCGAGGCGCTGGGCGATGTGAAATCCCTGATTCGGGGGAAAACAGTGGTTTGTGTCACGTCGGGCGGCAATTTTGATTTTGAGCGCCTGCCAGAGGTGAAAGAACGGGCACAGCGGTATTCGGGTGTAAAGAAATACTTTATCCTGCGTCTGCCACAACGGCCCGGTGCGCTAAGGGATTTTCTGGATATTCTGGGACCGGATGATGACATTGCGCGGTTCGAGTACATGAAGAAATCGGCCCGTAACTTTGGGTCGGTTCTGATTGGGATTGAGACCAGCAAGCCCGAGAATTTTGCCCGGATGTTTGCCCGGTTGGACGATGCCGGGTTTACCTATGCCGATATTACCAACGACGAAACGCTGGCGCAGTTTGTGATCTAGATACGGGGCCCAAACATTTCGGGTAACTGTGCAATGAACTGGGATTTGGATTGTGTAAAACCGGCGATGATTGCCGTCAGGTCAACCGTATCAGCCTGACCAGTGGCCGATTTTCGTTCGCCATCCTGGCACAAATCTGAAAACCTGGCGAACCCAAGGCTAAGGGCGCTGCCTTTCAGAAAATGCAGATCCTGTTCAAGTTGCGCAAGGTTTGCGCCTTGACCAAGGCGGGTGATCACCTCTTCAACCTCCTCCAGAAACAGATCAACCACATCATTAAAGTCCTCTGGGCCTAATTCCTTACGAAGCTCGTTCACACGAGGCCAGTATATCATGAACCACCTGTACGCATTACGTCCGTGTGGCTCAGACATATCCGGTGGCAGTGAACAGAAGGTTAAACAAACCGGGTGAATAAAAATAATTTTAGGCTTCATTTTGTATTAAGGCGGGCAGGGAATAGTGGGGTGGTTGGAAGTTCATTATCGGTATTTCAGGGCATCAATTGTGCACAAGGACAGGATTAACATAACCGCCATTGATGGTGAAACAGGTCCGATTCGGCGAATATTGGTGGTGGATGACAGTCGCCTGCAACGTCGGATTCTGGGCAGTTCACTAAGGAAAATGGGCTATGATATTATTGAGGCTGATTGCGCCGAACGTGCGCTGGAAATCTGTGCCGGGGGCGTGCCGGATCTGGTGTTAAGTGACTGGATGATGCCCGGCATGGACGGGTTAGAGTTTTGTCGCGCCTTTCGTGCGCTTTCGGTCGGTGATTACGGATATTTTATCCTGCTTACCTCAAAAAGTGAAAAGAACGAGGTTGCCCAGGGACTGGACGCCGGTGCGGATGACTTTCTGACCAAGCCGGTCAATCCGGATGAATTGCGCGCCCGCATATCCGCCGGGGCGCGAATTTTGGGGATGCAGCGCGAATTATCCGATGCGAACCGGGTGGTTACGGAAACGTTGGATCGGTTGCAGACGGTTTATGACGGAATTGACAGCGATCTGGTGCAGGCGCGCAAGATTCAGCAATCCCTGGTGCCTGAACTGACCCGACAGTTTGGTGCATCCCGTGTCAGCCTTCTTTTAAAGCCGTGCGGCCACATTGGCGGCGATCTGGTTGGCATGTTTTCACCGGGGCTTGGCACGTTGGGGTTTTACAGTATCGATGTGTCGGGCCACGGGATTACCTCGGCGATGATGACCGCAAGGCTGGGCGGTTACCTGAGCAGTTCGCATTTCGATCAAAACCTGGCGATGAAGCGATACAATTTTCATTTTGGGCTGATTCCCCCCGAAGAGGTGGCCAGCATGCTTAACGCACGTTTGATTGCCGATCCGGGGGTCGAGGAATATTTTACGATGGCCTATGCGGTGGTTGACCTTCGCAATGGGGCGTTAAAGTTGGTGCAGGCCGGTCATCCGCATCCGCTGATTCTGCGGCGGGACGGGACGGCCGAATACATTGGTCAGGGGGGGCTGCCGGTCGGGTTGGTTCCGGATGCACCTTATCAACAGTTCGAGGCACAGTTGAAAGTTGGTGACCGGCTGTTGTTATATTCGGACGGGTTTACCGAGTGCCGGCTGGAAAATGGTAATATGCTGGAGCCTGAGGGGCTGTTGGAATTGATCGAAAAATGCAGTCGGGGGCAGTCCGGGCAGGAACTTCTGGACGATCTGTTCTGGAATCTGACCCAAGTGATGTCCACGGAACATGGGTTGGAGGATGACGTGTCCGCCGCCTTGTTCGAGTATGGAAATAGGGCCTCTGAATCCTAGCTGGCCCTGGCAACAAGCCCGGCAAAGTGCCGGTCGCCGGGGTTGTTCAGCGTAGCGGCGGCCAGACGGGCATCCATCCACAATGGTTCGTGGTTGATCTCGGTTGGTGGTCCCAGGCGGCGCACCGGGCGGGCCTGATATATCAGGCACAGCTTTTCGGCCCAAAGATCATATTCCGGCATAAAGACAAACCGGCGAAAGGCCCCGATGCGGCGCGGTGTTGCGATACGCCAGCCGGTTTCCTCAAACACTTCGCGGTGCAGCGCGGCAATTGGTGATTCGCCCGGATCAATACCACCGCCGGGCAGTTGCAAATCAGGGTCCGGGTCATACTGACGGGTCAGCAAAAGGTCGCGGCCAAGTGGCAAAACCGCATAGGCCCCAACCCGTCGTCGATAGGTTTGACCGGGCTCGGGTGTGTCGCCAAAACGTCTGATCATTCTGTTTGCCTCTTTTATCGCCGCTTGCCGCGCTTATATAGCCGCAGTATGCCAATAAGTGGCGTGTAAGGAAACTCCATGACAAACGATACAAAACCCGCGTGGGACGATAGCGTCCTGCCTTTTCAACTTGATACATCAGACGTTCGTGGCCGTGTTGCCCGTCTGGACGGTGTGCTTGACGGCATCCTGAAACAGCACGAATACCCGCCTGCCGTCGAGGCACTGGTGGCGGAAATGGCTTTGCTGACCGCATTGATCGGCCAGACGGTCAAGCTGCGGTGGAAATTGTCGTTGCAGGTTCAGTCAAACGGGCCGGTGCGGATGATTGCCACCGACTATTATGCCCCGCAAAAGGAAGGCGAGGCGGCACAGATCCGGGCCTATGCCAGTTTCGATGCGGATCGTCTGAGTGACGGCACACCGTTTGATCAGGTCGGCGAGGGGTATTTCGCGGTTCTGATTGATCAGGGGTCAGACATGAAGCCCTATCAGGGCATTACCGAATTGACTGGCGGATCAATCAGCGCCAGCGCCGAGGCCTATTTCGCCCAGTCCGAACAGTTGCCAACGCGCTTTTCGCTTAGCTTTGGCCGGTCATCCCAACCGGGTGTGGCCGAACATTGGCGCGCCGGGGGCATCATGTTGCAGCACATGCCAAAGGCTTCGCCGCTGATGGCCGGGCAAGAGGGTGGCGTTAAGGTTTTGGCTGACGGGGATACGCCTGAAAACTGGAACCGGGCAAATGTTTTGCTGGATACGGTTGAAGAGCTTGAGTTGATCGGCCCCGCAGTGGCCCCCACCGATCTGCTGGTGCGCCTGTTTCACGAGGAAGGGCCGCGCGTGTTTGATGCCCAGGCGGTGCGGTTTGGCTGTACCTGTTCGCGTGAACGCGTGCGCCAAAGCCTGTCGATCTATTCGGCACGGGAAATCGGAACGATGATTGCCGATGACGGGCAGGTCACGGCAGATTGCCAGTTTTGCGGCGCGCATTACGTTCTTGATCCGGCCTCGGTCGGGTTCGAGGCAGAAACGCCAACCGGTGACTGACCCGGTTGCAGATTTGTGTGCGGCGCTGGCCCGGCCCGGCCCCGCATCGTCCGACTTTGATCTGAATCCGGGGGTGGATCTGCCAGAGGCGCGCAAATTGCGATCTGCCGGGGTGCTGATTGCGGTGTCTGTGGTGGATGACACACCAACGGTGATCCTGACCAAACGGTCCTCGGTGCTGAAACATCATCCGGGCCAGATCGCCTTTCCGGGGGGCAAGCAGGATGATGGTGATGCGGATGTCACCGCCGCGGCCCTGCGCGAGGCACACGAAGAGATCGGGTTGCCGACTGAATTGGCGAATGTCCTGGGGTCGTTGCCTGTACACGAAACAATAACCGGGTTTCGCGTAACCCCGGTGATTGCGGTGTTAGAGCGTGGATTTCGGGTGGTCCCTGAGCCGGGCGAGGTGGCCGAGGTGTTTCAGGTGCCGCTGGCGCATCTGATGAACCCGGACAATTACATCATTGAATCACGGATATGGCGCGGGGTTCGGCGATATTACTTTGTTGTGCCCTTTGGTCCCTATTATATTTGGGGGGCCACCGCGCGTATGCTGCGGGGCTTGGCCGAACGAATGGAAGGCAGATGACCCGGATCACAGATGACTGGCGCATCGACCCTGCGACTCAGGCTGTTTTTGCGGCGCTGACGGTGGATGGTGGGCAGGTGTTGTTTGTGGGCGGTTGTGTGCGTAATTCCCTGCTTGGCCTGGCGGCGTCAGATATTGATCTTTGCACCGATATAAATCCTGAAAAGGTTCTGAAACTGGCCCGCACTGCCGGGATCAAGGCCATTCCTACCGGGTTGGATCATGGCACTGTTACGTTGGTCAGTGGCGGGGTCGGATACGAAGTGACCACCTTTCGCAAAGACATTGCCACGGATGGCCGGCGTGCTGTCGTGGCCTTTTCAACCGACATAAAAGACGACGCGGCACGGCGCGATTTCACGATGAACGCGCTTTATGCCCGCGCTGATGGCACGGTGATCGACCCTTTGGGCGGGATGGCCGACCTTTTGGCGCGACACGTGCGGTTTATCGGGCAGGCCAGTGACCGGATAAAAGAGGATTACCTGCGTTCGCTGCGGTATTTCCGGTTTCACGCCTGGTATGGCGACGCTGATGCCGGGTTTGACCCGGAGGCCCTTGCGGCGATTGCGGGCAATCTGGATGGGTTGGGGCAATTGTCGCGCGAACGGGTCGGGGCCGAGATGCTAAAGCTGCTTGGCGCCCCCGACCCGGCCCCGTCAGTGGCGGCAATGCGCAGTTCTGGCGTGTTGGGGCGGATTTTGGCCGGGGCGGATGACCGCGCCCTTGCGCCGTTGATTGATACTGAGGGCCGCATTGATGCCAGCCCAAACCCCTTGCGGCGTCTTGCGGCGCTGGGCGGGACGGATATGGGCGATACCTTGCGGCTAAGCCGGGCACAAAGCGCGCGTTTGGGTCAGTTGCGCAAGGCGGCCACCGGAACGGCAGGGGCCGGGGAACTGGGGTATCGGTTGAAGTATGACGTGGCGATTGATGCGCTGATGCTGCGTTGTGCCCTGTTGGAACAGCCTTGGGATAATGCGGTGCTGGCATTGGCCGGGGTGGGCGCAAATGCCCGGTTTCCGGTGCGCGCCAGGGATTTGATGCCGGCCCTTACGGGGCCTGAACTGGGTGCGCGACTGGCCAAGCTGGAAACCAGATGGATCGCATCCGGGTTTACCCTGACAAAGCCGGAACTGCTGTCTAGTCGGGCAGATTAAGCCGGGATGACAAACGGGCAAGCCCGCGCTATTTCTGTTGGTCAGGGCGGGTTACGCGCCAACCTGGCAGCAAAGGCCGCCCAGAATGAAGATCGAAACATGGATAGACGCCTTCAGGCCCGCCAATGGCGCGCCGCCGCAAACCCTGCGCGCGTTCATGGGGTGGTGCCTGTCTGGTGCCTGGCCCGCATTGGGTCTGGCGGCGTTTCTGACCGCGGCAATCGGGACGCTAGAGGCCGGGACCGCATATATTCTGGGGATGGTTGTCGATTCTGTGGCAGGCAGTACACCTGAAACCTATTTTTCAGGGTCTAATACGAATGTTTTGGTCATTTTGGCGGTTTTCTTTCTGGTGGCCAGGCCAATCCTGTCCGGGCTAAGCGCGGCGGCAAATTCGATCATTGTTCAGCCGAACCTGACGCCCTTGATCCTGTCGCGCCTGCATCGCTGGACGCTGGGGCAGTCGGTCACGTTTTTTGACGATGATTTCGCCGGACGCATTTCGCAAAAGCAGATGCAGACGGCGCGCGCGGTTACGGATGTCGCGGTTGAAACCATCAACGTGGTGGCCTTTGCGCTGGCGTCGCTGTTTGGGTCGCTGTTGCTTTTGGCCAGTATCGATATGCGGATTTCCGGGTTGTTCCTGATTTGGCTGGTTGGGTATTTCATGCTGATCCGCTGGTTTTTGCCGCGTGTGCGGATTCGGGCGGGGGTAAGGGCATCGACCAGGGCGATGGTGTCGGGTGTGGTGGTGGATACGATCACCAACATCAAGACGGTCAAACTGTTTGGCCATGCCGACCACGAGGACCGCGCGGCGCTGGGCGCGATGCGGGGGTTTCGCGACAGGTCGGTAGAGTTTGGTTATCTGGCGGCAGGGTTTCGGTTTTGCCTGATGGCCCTTGCCGGGGCCTTGCCGGTGGTGCTGATCAGCGCAACGGTGATATTGTGGCAAATCGGACAGGCCAGCACGGGCGATATCGTGGCGGCGGGGGCCGTGGCGATCCGTATCGCGCAGATGACCGGTTGGGTTAGTTTCGCGCTGATGATGATCTATTCCAATCTGGGCGAGGCCGAGGATGGAATGCGCACGCTGACGCCACGCACACGACTGCCTGATGTGGCGGATGCACCGGATCTGATCGTGCAAAAGGGCAAGATTGTTTTTGACGGGGTCGGGTTTGCCTATGGGCGTGATGTGGGGGGGATCAAGGATATTGATCTGACCATTGGGCCGGGCGAAAAGCTGGGTATTGTCGGGGCGTCTGGGGCTGGGAAATCGACGCTCGTTTCACTTCTGATACGGCTCTATAAAAGGGAAAGTGGGCAAATTTGCATTGACGGGCAGGACTTGGAACTGGTCACACAGCAAAGCCTGCGCCGCCAGATCGGTATGGTCACGCAAGAGACCGCAATGTTTAACCGGTCGGCCCGCGAGAACATCCTTTATGGTCGCCCCGATGCGTCCGAGGCCGAGATGATCGATGCGGCCAAAAGGGCCGAGGCGCATGATTTCATACTAGAGCTTGAGGACCACAAAGGTCGGCAGGGGTACGGTGCGCATCTGGGCGAGAGGGGCGTCAAGCTGTCAGGTGGGCAACGCCAGCGGATTGCTCTGGCACGTGCTATTTTAAAGGACGCACCGATACTGGTTCTGGACGAGGCAACCAGCGCGCTGGACAGTGAGGTAGAGGCCGCTATTCAGGCGGCTCTGCACCGGGTAATGCGGGGCAAGACGGTTTTGGCCATTGCACACCGCCTGTCCACCCTGTCGGAAATGGACCGGATTATCGTCATGGATGGCGGTCGCATTGTCGAGGTTGGGCCGCATGATGAACTTTTGGCGCAGGGTGGGTTGTACGCCAGGTTCTGGAACCGTCAGTCAGGCGGGTTCATCCGAACCGGGACAGCAGCATAAATAGGGCCTGTATTCGACGCACATGCAGGGTTAAGAGGCAGGCATGAACACACAGATAACAATCAACCGGTTGGGTCATCAGGGCGATGGTATTGCCGATGGGCCAGTTTTTGCCCCACGCACCCTGCCGGGTGAGGTGGTTAGTGGCACTTTGACGGGAAGTCAGTTGGCTGACATTCGGATCGTGACGCCGTCTGACGACCGGGTTGCGCCGCCATGTCGTCATTACAAGGCCTGTGGTGGGTGCCAGTTGCAGCATGCCGCGGACGGGTTTGTGGCGCAGTGGAAACAGCAAGTCGTGCAAAGTGCATTGAAAGCACAAGGGTTAGAGCCTGATTTCCGAGCAATTCAGACAATGCCCGCCAGTTCCCGCCGCCGGGCGACACTGGCCGTGCGGCGCACCAAAAAGGGGGCCATGGCGGGGTTTTATGCGCGTGCCTCGGATGTGATCAACCAGATCCCCGACTGCCAACTTTTGCACCCGGCGATATTGGCCGGTATTCCGGCGGCCGAGGCGCTGGCGGTACAGGGTGCCAGTCGCAAGGCGGCGCTGGCGGTGACGCTGACCCTGTCCGGCGAAGGGCTGGATGTGTCGGTCGCGGGGGGCAAGCCGCTGGATGGGCCGCTGCAACAGGTGCTGGCGCAGGTTGCCCAGGCGCACGGGTTGGCACGGCTGGCATGGGATGGCGAGGTAATTGCCATGTCTGCCCCGCCTGCGCAGGTCTTTGGGGCCGCGCGGGTTGTGCCGCCACCCGGCGCATTCCTGCAGGCCACACAAGACGGAGAGGCGGCGCTGGTGGCCGCGGTTTGTGAAATTGCCGCCGGTGCCCGCCATGTTGGCGATTTGTTTGCCGGGTGCGGCACGTTCAGCCTGCCATTGGCACAAGGGGCCGAAGTTCTGGCAGCCGAGGGGGACGCCGGGATGATTGCCGCGCTGGACCAGGGATGGCGAAAGGCACAGGGGTTAAAGCAGGTCACGACCGAGGCGCGCGATTTGTTCCGCCGGCCTTTGTTGCCGGATGAACTGGCCCGGTTCGGGGCCGTGGTTCTGGACCCGCCCCGCGCCGGGGCTGCCGCGCAGGTGGATGAACTGGCAAAAGGGCAGGTGCCACGCATTGCCTATGTATCGTGCAACCCGGTCACGTTTGCCCGTGATGCACGGGTGTTGGTGGATGCGGGATATGCGCTGGACTGGGTGCAGGTGGTTGATCAGTTCCGCTGGTCCGCACATACAGAATTGGTGGCGGCATTCACCTGTGCCACGGGCGCGAAAAAGTGATTATGAAAACGGGTTCGGACACGGTATGCGGATCACGTGGTAATTGGGCAGAAATGACTATGAAACGGCGTACATTCGGAATTGGGGCAGTTGCCATGTTGGCCGTTACCGGGTGCAGCAGCAGCAGTAAATTCAAACGCTATGACGGGCCCAAGGTTACTTCGGTTGTGGTGAACAAGGGCGAACGCAATCTGTATCTGATGCACAATGAACAGGTGTTGAAACAGTACCGGTTCGATTTGGGTTTTGCGCCGGCGGGCGACAAAAAGATCGAAGGCGACGGGAAGACACCCGAAGGCACCTATTTGATCAACCGGCGCAATCCCAACAGCAGCTTTCATTTGTCACTGGGTATTTCGTATCCCAACGCACAGGACCGGGCCGAAGCCAGGGCGCTGGGCGAAAAACCGGGCGGTGAGATATTTATTCACGGGCAACCCAACCTGAAGCGGGCCAAAGGTGCGGACTGGACGGCCGGATGCATCGCGGTCAAGAATCGCGAGATCGAACAGATTTATGCGATGGTCGACAATGGTACGGTCATTACGCTTCGCCCGTAGGGTTTTGCCCTTAGCTGCCCATAATCAGCGTCCACCAGATTTTGCCGCTTTTTTCCTGATACCAGGAGAACCCCATGTTGACGGCGCGCTTTTCCAACAGCACCGCGCGGGTGCCCGGTTCGGCCATCCAGGCGACAAGGGTTTCCAGTTCGGTTTCGTAGGTTTCAGAAATTGTCTCGCCCAGCATTATGCCCGGATAACCGGCGCGCTGAACGCGGTCGATGGGCGAGGAGCCGTCAGACCCAAAATGCCAGGGCCGGTTCTGGTTTGACATGTCACGCGAATGGGTTGCGGCGGCGGCGTTAAGCTGTGCGTTCAGTGCAACCGGGCCGGCCCCGGACGCGGCACGCAGGGAGTTGACGGAATCAAGTATGCGGAACTGTACTTTGCCGGCGTTCCGAATTCGGTACACTTTGGGCAGTGGCTGACCGTCGGCCCCCAGGGTGCTGGTATTTGTCGGTGTATCACAGGCCGCCAAGGCCATAAGGCCCACCAGTAATAAGGAAAAAATACGTACCATAGCCCAGCCCATTTTCTTGTTGCCCTTGCCATTACCGTGCAAAGGGCTCTGGCGCAAACTCACAAACCTGTCAGAAACGATTCTAACATCTGTTTGATTTGCGACTGCGGCTTTCTGGTCATATGATGCGCATGAAACAGGATTAATCAACCGTAGGTAGCCATTTCAATGTCAAAGAGTCCATTTAACACCCCAACCCGCCGCGGATTTATTGCTGGTACGGCTGCCATGCTTGGTGCGCCGGCCCTGGCGCAAACCACGGAAGAGCCCGCTTTTGATTCTTTGCGTCCCGCCCCCGAGGCGGAACCGGCCGTGCGGCGCAACATTTCCAGCTTTCGTTCAGTCAGCTGGGAACCCTATTTCAGCAACCTTAGAAAAGGCGCGATTCTGGTCGATGTCACATCGCGTGCGCTGCACTATTGGTCGGAAGATCAAAGTGTTTACAAGTTGTTCCCGTCCAGTGTTCCGTTGACTGATGAACTGACCAAGCGGGGGCGCACCAGTATCGTGCGCAAGGTTGAAGGCCCCAGTTGGAGCCCGACACCCAACATGCTTAAGCGAAACCCGGAATGGCCGGCCTATATTCCCCCCGGCCCGGATAATCCGCTGGGAACCCATGCATTGTACCTGAGTTGGAAATATTACCGGATTCACGGCACGCATGATACGCGAAAAATTGGGCGGCAATCATCAAACGGTTGTATTGGCCTATATAATGAACACATTGCCGAACTGTTCTCGATGACCAAGGTGGGCACACAAGTGTTGCTTATTTAACCACAAATATGCCAAACTAGGGCCGGTTCGTTCAACAAGCGTTTGCAATCCAACTGCATAGCTGATTAGAAAAAACCACGAGGTAAGTCTTGGTATGCGGCTCATATGATTTGATTCGCGCGAAATTTCTGGAGGTTAATATGAAAAAACTTGTTCTTGCTGCCGCTCTGGCCGCCGCTGCATCGACCGCAACTGCTGGTAACCTGGCGGAGCCGGTTATCGAAGCACCTGTTGTTGTTGAGCAGGCACAAAGCTCGTCCAATGGCATTTTGCTGCCGCTGGTACTGCTGGTGCTGGTTGGTGCTGCTGTCGCTGCCAACTAATAGGCGCACAACAAAATACGGAAAAGGCGGTGAGTTTCTCACCGCCTTTTTTGTGCCTGGGGTTATGAAACCCTAACCTGTCCAGCCCCTCAGGTTCTGTTCGATCACTTCGCACAGTGCGCTAATGTGCGCGGCATCATCGTTCAGGCAGGGCACATAGGTAAAACTCTGGCCTCCGGCCTCTTCAAAGCTTTCTTTGATCTCGTCCTTGATTTCGACCAGCGTTTCGATGCAGTCGGCGGAAAAGGCGGGCGAGCATATGGCGATGTTCTTTTTGCCGCTTTGGGCCAGTCTGGCCACCTCTTCCACTGTATATGGTTGCAGCCATTCCTCGGGGCCGAATTGCGACTGAAAGGTTGCGGTGATTTCATCGTCGCCCCAGCCAAGGCGCGCTTGCAGCAGGCGGGTGGTTGCCTGGCAATGGTCGTAATAGGGGTCGCCTTCGGTGACATAGCGTTTTGGCATTCCGTGGTAGGAACAGACTAGAATATCGGGTCGGCTATCCAGTCCGGCATAGGTGCGTTCAACTGACTGGGCCAGCGCATCGATATAGGCGGGGTGGGTGTGATAGGCATCCACCGTTCGGGCGGATGGCTGCCATTTTTCGGCCCCCAGTGCCCGAAAGAATGCATCATTGGCGGTGGCCGTCGTGGCCCCGGCATATTGCGGGTAAAGCGGGAAGAACAGGATCTTGCGGCAGCCCGCAGCGATCATGCGGCGCACCCTGGATTCGGTCGAAGGGTTGCCATAGCGCATACAGAAATCAACCATCACCTGATCGCCATGCGCGGCCTGCATGGTGGCGGCAATCCGGGCGGTCTGGGCCTTGGTGATGGTCATCAGCGGGCTTTCATCATCCGCGACATTCCAGATGGATTTATAGTCCGCCCCAGAGGTAAATGGTCGTTTGCTTAGAATGACCAGTTGCAACAGCGGTTGCCATTTCCACGCGCTATAGTCGATCACCCGCTTGTCGGACAGAAATTCGCTCAGATAGCGGCGCATGGGCCAGTAACCATAGCCATCCGGCGTGCCCAGATTGGCCAGAAGGATGCCGATTTTGCCAGTGTTTGGATCGGCGTTTGGATCGGCGTTTGGGGTGATGGTGTCTGGCATGGCGATGTCCTGATGTTCATGGCTGTCGATGCAGATAAACGCTTTTGCGGGGGGGTCAATCTGGCAGCTTGGTTTCCCCGACCTTCAGGGCATCCGCCAGTCGCGTTTGTGCGGATCCGGGGCGCAGCGGTTTGGGCTGGCTGTCAGAGGGGGACCAGCCGGTCAGACAGATCATTTCAAAACTGGCCGGGATGCGCCCGTCGGGCGTGCCAAAGTGGTTTTGGTAAAGTTCTGCGGCCATATCGAACACCGCGCGGCGTGTGGGGTGACGTAGGCGACCTGCAAGGGCGTTGGTTTCACCCATGGCCCGCAGGTCGTGCATCAGGTGGGTCATGTCGCGGTAACTGGTGTTCAGGGGCAAGGTATCGGCTACCGGCAGGGACAGTCCGGCGCGCTGTAACAACCCGCCAAGATCGCGGATTTCGGCCATGGGCGCGATGCGGGGGGACAACCCACCAGTGATCGTGCTTTCGGCCTGTGACAGCACCGTGCGCAGTTCGTTCAGGGTTTGCCCGCCCAACAGTATGGTCAGGCACAGGCCGTCCTCTTGCAGGGCGCGGCGGCACTGAATTAACTGGCCAACCGGGTCATTGGCCCAATGCAGGCACATGGCATGGATAACCAGATCAAACTGCGCCACGGGCAGATCAAGGGTTTCGGTGTCATCGACGATCACCGCATCAGGAAAATGCGGTGCCCAGATTTCTGGATAAGGCGTCACGATGGCGGTGGATTTAAACCGCTTGTTAACCATTAGCAGGCGATCCTGCACTTCGTCGCGGGCGATGTCGTGCAGGAACAGGGTGTTGTCCTGCACGGCGGCATTGCGGCGGGCTTTGGCGCGGTGTGCGCAAAGGGCGGATCGATCGAACAGGGGGGGTGCTGTGGTCATGGGTGCAAACTAGGGCCATGTGGAACAGGATTCAAACGGCAGTTGAACTGCTTTACCCGCCACGCTGTCTGGGCTGTGGCACAATGGTCGACAGTGACTTTGGTCTGTGCGGCCCCTGTTGGCGTGACACGCCGTTCATTGGCGGCACGGTGTGTGATGCGTGCGGCGTGCCATTACCGGGCGAATCGGATGATTTTCGCCTTGAATGCGATGATTGCATGACCATGCCGCGCCCGTGGAAACAGGGGCGTGCGGCGCTTTTGTATAAGGACCGCGCGCGTCAGATGGTGCTGGCGCTGAAACATGGTGACCGCCCCGAGATTGCCCGCCCTGCCGGGCTGTGGATGGCCCGCGCGGCAAGGCCGTTCCTGAAGGACGGGATGTTGATTGCCCCGGTGCCGCTGCATTGGTCGCGGTTGTTGAAGCGCCGCTATAACCAGTCGGCGCTGCTGGCGCAGGCATTGGCGCGCGAAACCGGGTTGGCGATGTGTCCCGATCTGCTGATTCGTCCCGGACGCACCACGCCGCAGGATGGGAAAACGGCGGCGATGCGGTTCGCCGATATGGCAAACGTCATTGCGCCACACCCAAAACGCCGCCACCGGATGGTGGGGCGGGCGGTGTTGCTGGTTGATGATGTTATGACCTCGGGGGCCACTTTGACGGCCTGCGCCGAGGCATGTCGGGCAGGGGGGGCACGTGAAATTTACATTGTCACACTGGCGCGCGTTGCAAAGGATGACTAAATCCCTGACAAATGCATGACTGTTAGGGGATTATTAATGCAACCTGTCGAAATCTATACCTCGCCTTTGTGCGGGTTCTGTCATGCGGCCAAGCGGTTGCTGAAACAAAAGGGCGTGAATTTCTCTGAGATTGACGTGCTGCGCAATCCGTCCCGCAAGCCCGAGATGATCCAGCGCGCCAATGGTGGGCGGACCGTGCCGCAGATATTTGTTGGTGATGTGCATGTGGGTGGGTGTGATGACCTGTTTGCACTGGAAGATACCGGCAAGCTGGACGCGCTGTTGGCCGCGTGATGAAAACCGCGCTTGTCCAGTTGTGTTCGGGGGATGATCCGGCGGCTAATCTGCCGGTAACGCAAGGGTTTGTGGCTGATGCCGCCGCTGCGGGTGCCGGGTTTGTCCTGACACCCGAGGTGACCAATTGCGTGTCGACCAGCCAGACAAGGCAACGCGAGGTTCTGCACCACGAATCAGATGACCCGACCCTTGCGGCCCTGCGCGCGCAGGCGGATGCCCTGAACATATGGCTGTTGATCGGCTCACTTGGGCTAAAGACCGATGACCCGGACGGGCGCTTTGCCAACCGGTCCTTTCTGATCGGGCCGGATGGGGGCATTCGGGCGCGCTATGACAAGATACATATGTTCGACGTGCAGGTGAGCGAGCAGGAAACCTATCGCGAATCAGCCGGGTATCGTCCCGGCGCGCGGGCGGTTCTGGCGGATGCGCCTTTTGGCCCCGTCGGGTTAAGCATCTGTTACGATATGCGCTTTGCCCATCTTTATCAGGCGCTGGCACAGGCTGGTGCGCGGATACTGACCGCCCCGGCGGCGTTTTCGCCGGTCACCGGCGCCGCACATTGGCAGTCATTGCTGCGGGCACGGGCGATTGAAAACGGCTGTTACATGCTGGCCCCGGCCCAGTGTGGCACCCACGCCACCACCCGTGGCAAACAGCGCAGCACCCACGGTCACAGCCTGGCCGTGTCGCCCTGGGGCGAGGTTCTGGTGGATGGCGGCACAGAACCGGGCATTCACATATTCGATATGGATGATAAAGAGATCACAAAGGCGCGTCGCAAAGTGCCCTCACTGACCCATGTCCGCCCTTTTGATGGTCCCTGAATGAACGATGAAGCAAATGCCCTGGCGATCACGCTGTTCAGCGAGATCCTGACAGCTGATCTGTTGCTGCGAAACCGGCTAAGCCGGGTGCTGCCCAAGGGCATGGAAATTTCGCATTTTTCGGTGCTGAACCATCTGGTTGTGGTAACGGGCGAACGCACGCCTGCGCAACTGGCGCAGACCTTTCACGTCACGCGCGGGGCGATGACCAACACCCTGAACAAGCTTGAGGCGGCCGGGCATGTCCACATCCGCCCCGACTGGGACGATGCGCGGCGCAAGATGGTGGCGATCAGTCCGGCAGGGCGGCAGGCGCGCACCTTGGCCATCGCGGCCATCGCACCGATGATCAATCAGGTGGTTGGGGAACTGGGGGCAGATCGCGTGCGATCGGTCCTGCCGGTGTTGCGGGATTTACGGGGTAAGTTGGAGAGTTAGGGGATGCCAGCGCGGTGGATTTGAGCCGTGTCATAATTGCCCGACCCTTACCCTGAAAGACAAGCCACAGGAAATTCTGAACAACCAACGTCCGGGCATTTTGAAAAAATGCCAGCCCCCGCCCGCCCCACGGCGGGGGCTTTGCGACGGTGCATCTGGTTGATACGTGACGTATTTTTCGCAGGGTGGTGAACTTGGCAGTTGTGACGCAGGCCCCCACCCGGGCAGGGGCTGACATTTTTTCAAACTACGGCGGTTATTCAAAGGTTCCCATACAGGTATGTTCCGCCTAGGCGCGCTGTCCTTGTCACGCTGATGCCCCTGTCAGGCCGGCTTTACGCTTGCCGTGACATAGTTCACGCTCAGGTCCCGGTCGGAAATGCTCCAGTTCCAACTGATCGGGTTGAACACGAACCCCTTGCGGTCAACCGGGGTCATTCCGGCGTTTGACAGCAGGTCGGCCAATTCGTCCGGGGTGATGAATTTGGACCAGTCATGTGTGCCGCGCGGCAGCCAGCGCATGATCACCTCGGCCCCGACGATGGCCACGGCAAAGGATTTCGGATTGCGGTTGATGGTCGAACACAGCATCAGCCCGCCCGGTTTCAGCAATTGCCGGCAGGCCGTCAGAAAGGCCGCCGGGTCGGCCACGTGTTCGATCACCTCCATGTTCAGGATAACGTCGAACTGTTCACCGGCGTCGACCAGTGCCTCGGCGGTATCAAAACGGTAATCGATGGTCAGCCCGGATTGTTCCGCGTGGATGCGGGCCACCGGCAGGTTGCCCTCGGCGGCATCGACGCCGATCAGATCGGCCCCCAGCCGTGCCATTGGTTCGCTTAACAACCCGCCACCACAGCCGATATCAAGGATTCGCAGCCCCTTGAACGGCAAGGGGCCGGTCAGGTCGCGGTCAAATTCACCGGCAATCTGTGCGGTGATATAGTCGAGCCGACAGGGGTTCATCATGTGCAGGGGTTTGAATTTTCCGGCCGGATCCCACCATTCGGCGGCCATGGCCTCAAATTTTGCGACTTCCGATGGGTCAACCGTGGTCTGAGGCGCTTGCATTTCTGTCTCCGTGTGGTCTTGTAAGCATTGCCATATATATAGGTCTGTAATGGACAAGTACCCCGATCAAAAGCGCGCAGTGCAATTTCTTTATCCACCTATCGAGCCGTTTGACCAGCGGATGGTCGAGGTTGGGCAGGGGCATAAAATATATGTAGAACAATGCGGTAACCCCAATGGGGTGCCTGTGATCATTCTGCACGGTGGCCCCGGTGGCGGGTGCAGTCCGGCAATGCGGCGGTATTTTGATCCGAAAACCTATCGGGTGATTCTGTTTGATCAGCGCGGGTGCGGTCGTTCGCGCCCCCATGCGTCGGTCGAGGATAACACAACCTGGCATCTGGTGGACGATATCGAGAAAATCCGCCGTCTGCTGGAAATCGACGCCTGGATGGTCTTTGGCGGAAGCTGGGGCGCGACGCTGGCGCTGATCTATGCGCAGACCCACCCGGGCCGGGTGCGCCATATGATCCTGCGCGGCGTGTTCCTGATGACCAAGGGCGAACTGGATTGGTTCTATGGCGGCGGGGCCGGAAAGTTCTGGCCTGAAACCTGGGCAAGGTTTGTGTCCCTGATCCCGGAAACTGAGCGGTCGGATATGATTGCCGCCTATCACCGGCGGCTGTTTTCCGGGGATGTGGGCGAAGAAATCCGGTATGGGCGTGCATGGTCGGCCTGGGAAAATGCGCTGGCCTCGATCCATTCCAGCGGGACATCGGGGGAAAGTCCGGGGGATTATGCCCGTGCCTTTGCCCGGCTTGAGAACCACTATTTCAAGAACAAGGGGTTTCTTGAGTTTGACGGGCAGATTCTGGCGAATATGGGCCAGATTTCACATATCCCCGGCGTGATTGTGCAGGGGCGTTATGACATGATCTGCCCGCCGGTATCGGCCTGGAAGATAAACAAACTATGGCCAGCGGCCGAATTGCGGATGGTACGCAATGCCGGCCACGCCCAGTCCGAACCGGGGATCAGCGCCGAACTGGTCCGGGTGATGGACCAGATAGCCGAGGTGATAGAGCTAGGATGACCCGCCTTGACCGTCGTGCCCTGTTCACATCCGGTGCCGCCGCCGCCCTTTTGACGGCGTCAGGCGTGTCGCTGGATGCCGCGCCGCGCCCCGGCGGGCGTTTGCGGTTGGCCGTTGCCCGCACAGGCAATGCCCTGAGTCGCGTGGCCCGTGGTGCGGTATATGATACGCTGACCGAAATTGCCCCCGACGGGGCGTTGCGCGGCGAACTGGCCAGCCATTGGCAGGGCAATGCGGATGCCCGCGAATGGCTGTTTGATTTGCGCGACAGGGTCGTATTTCACGACGGAACCACGTTGGATGCCGGGGATGTGGTCGCGTCGATCATCGCGCATGATGCGCGCGCGCTGGGCAAAGTGACAGCGATTGAGGCAACTGGCCGGTTGCAAGTCCGGCTTGAGTTAAAGCAGGGCAACCCGGATCTGCCTTATCTTCTGGCCGGGTCCGACCTGATCATTGCGCCGGGCGGGCAGGTGGACGTGCCTTTGGCGCGGGCGGTTGGCACGGGGGTGTACCGGGTTGCGCGCGCGCAGGATGGGCGTCATTTTCTGGGCCACAGGGTTGACCACCATTACAAGGACGGCCTTGCCGGCTGGGCGGATTCGGTTGAGGTTATCGTGATTTCCGATGCCAGGGTCCGCGCCGAGGCGCTGCGTGAGGGGTATGTGGACGTGGCGGCCCTGCCCCTGGCGGACGGGTTGTTGGGACGGGGCGATTTTCAGTATCACCCTTCGGCGCAGAACATGGCGCTGGCGGCCCATCACGGGGTCGGAGTGCCCAGGGTGGTTGGCACGCAAAGCGCGCTGGATGATGGGCGGATTGCGGAACGGTGGTGGGTGGTGTGAGAGCGGGGAGTTGAGTTATTCTATAATTAACAGATGAAACTAAAAATTCCCTTGACTAACTTGGAAAAATGAGTCCGGCCAATATTGACAGAATCAAATTGACCACCTATATGTTACTTAATACCGGCTAGTGGCAGGTCTGCTAGTTCAAGGGCCGTTAGTTGCGAAAGCGCTAACGGCCCTTGCTGTGTTGTATACCTATAGGTAGTGTCCATGTATGAGAGCAAAAATTTATATTGATGGTTTCAACTTTTATTACCGCCGATTGAAGCATTCCAAAACAAAGTGGACGGATCTCAAAAAACTATCACAGGAACTTCTGGACCCAGAT
>DAOUPC010000245.1 GCA_030626365.1 Paracoccaceae bacterium | reverse complement strand
GGTGATCTGCACATCATGCACGTGGCTTTCCTTAAGCCCGGCACCGGTGATCCTGACAAATTCGCAATTGTGACGCATCTCGGCCACCGTGGCGCACCCGGTATAGCCCATCGCGGCGCGCAAACCGCCGACCAGTTGATGAACCACCGCCCCGGCACTGCCTTTATAGGGCACCTGGCCCTCAATTCCCTCGGGCACCAGTTTGTCACTGGCCGCATCCTTTTGGAAATACCGGTCAGCAGAACCGCGCGCCATCGCCCCCAAAGACCCCATACCCCGATAGCTTTTAAAGCTACGGCCTTGATACAAAATGACTTCTCCGGGGGATTCGTCCGTACCGGCAATCATGCTGCCGACCATGGCACAGGACGCACCAGCCGCAATTGCCTTGGCAAAATCACCGGAATACTTGATGCCGCCATCGGCAATCACCGGCACATCGCCCGCCGCCGCAACGCAATCCATGATCGCCGTCAACTGCGGCACACCAACCCCGGCCACCATGCGCGTGGTGCAAATGCTGCCCGGCCCGATCCCCACCTTGATGGCATCCGCGCCGGCCCCGATCAGCGCCCTGGTCGCCTCTCCGGTGGCCACGTTCCCGGCCACAACCTGCACCTCGTTGGACAGCCTCTTGGCCCTCTCGACGGCGCGGGAGACCCCTTCGGAATGGCCGTGTGCGGTGTCGATCACGATCATGTCCACCCCCGCATCCACCAACGCCTGCGATCTCTCGAATCCGGCATCACCAACGGTGCTGGCGGCAGCCACCCGCAACCGGCCCAACTCATCCTTGCACGCGGTGGGGTTCAGAACGGCCGTTTCCGTATCCTTCAGCGTCAGCAACCCGGTCAGCTTACCGTCCCCATCGGTGATCAACAGTTTTTCGATCCGGCGCGCCTTCATCAGGCTGATCGCCTCGTCCCGGTCGGCAGGTTCGTGCAAAATGGCCAGATTATCGCTGCTCATCATCAACCGAACCGGAGTCTTGTCATCACTGGCAAAGCGCATGTCGCGATTGGTGACAATCCCCACCACGCGTCCGATCTCATCCACCACAGGAAAGCCGGTCACGTTATAGCGGTCACTCAGCGCCTTGGCATCGGCCAGCGTCTGATCTGCGGTCAGGGTGATCGGGTTGTAAACAATCCCGCTCTCGAACCGCTTGACCCGCCGTATTTCACGCGCCTGCACCTCAATATCCAGATTTCGATGCACCACACCGATGCCCCCGGCCTGTGCCATGGCAATCGCCATGCGCCCCTCGGTCACCGTGTCCATCGCGCTGGACAACAGCGGGATGTTCATCGCGATATTTCGCGTCACCCACGTTGCGGTATCCGCCCCCGCCGGCAACACCGAACTGGCGGCCGGAACCAGCAGAACATCATCAAAGGTAAGTGCCTCACGAATCTGCATCACATAACTCCCATGCAAAAGCCCGTTTGACGGCCACCCTATGGCATGGTTGGCCGACATGCGAAAGGCATCACGTCAAATATACTGTCCCGGCTTCTTCTTGTTAAATAAACTCCTGCCAGAGGCGCCCGCACTCTCCACCGGGTCAAATCGCCCGAAACCGGCGCGCAAGCCAACAAAACTGCCACTCCCCACCTTTCCCTTTTTGCAAACCTCAATATGGTCGCCACAACGCAAACCAACAAACGGCCCGCATCCCATGACCACTGATCCACTTGTCATCTTCACCCCATCCGGCAAACGGGGGCATTTCCCGGTCGGCACGCCGGTGCTGACGGCGGCACGTCAGTTGGGCGTTGATCTTGATTCGGTCTGTGGCGGGCGGGGTATCTGTTCCAAATGCCAGATCACCCCCGGATTTGGATCATTCCCCAAACATGGCGTCACAGTGCAGCAAACCGCCCTGTCGGACTGGAATTCGGTGGAACAGCGGTATCACGACAAACGCGGCCTCAAAACCGGGCGGCGTCTGGGATGTCAGGCCACCGTTCAGGGGGATGTGGTGATCGATGTGCCCCCCGAAAGCCAGGTACACCGCCAGGTGGTGCGCAAGGCCGCCACCGCGCGCACCATCACCATGGACCCGGCCACGCGGGCCTATTATGTCACGGTGCAAGAACCCGACATGCATTCGCCCACCGGCGATTTTGAACGGCTGGCCCGGGCGCTGAAAACCCAGTGGGACATCCCCGACATCACCGCCGACCTGTCCCTGTTGCGCCGCCTGCAACCGGCCCTTCGCAAGGGCAAATGGCAGGTCACCGTGGCGCTGCACAAAGACCACACAGACGCGCCGGCCCGGATCACCGACATCTGGCCCGGCCTTTATGACGGCACGCTCTATGGGCTGGCCATCGATCTTGGATCAACCACCATCGCCGCACACCTGAGCGACCTCAAGACCGGTCAGGTGATTGCCTCGTCCGGCATTATGAACCCACAGATCCGCTTTGGCGAAGACCTGATGAGCCGGGTCAGCTATTCAATGATGAATCCCGGCGGTGACATTGAAATGACCACCGCGGTGCGCGCCGCCCTTGATGATCTGGCGGGCGAAATCGCCAAACAGGCAAACATCACCCCGGCCCAGATCGTCGAGGCGGTGCTGGTCTGCAACCCGGTCATGCACCACCTGCTGCTGGGCATCGACCCGGTCGAACTGGGGCAGGCCCCGTTTGCGCTGGCCACCTCGGACGCGCTGCACCTTGGTGCGGGCGACCTTGAGCTGACGGCCATCAACCCGCGTGCGCGCATTTACATCCTGCCCTGCATCGCCGGTCATGTGGGGGCTGATGCTGCCGCCGTGGCCCTGTCAGAACAGCCCGGAAAGTCGAAAGACCTGGTGTTGATCGTCGATGTGGGCACCAACGCCGAACTGCTTTTGGGCAATACCACCCGTGTTCTGGCCTGTTCTTCGCCCACCGGCCCGGCGTTTGAAGGCGCACAGATATCATCCGGCCAGCGCGCCGCCCCCGGCGCGATCGAACACATCACTATTGACCCCACCACCAAAGCCCCCCGTTTTCAGGTGATCGGTTGTGATCTGTGGTCCGACGATCCGGGCTTTGACGCGGCCACATCCGCCAGCGGCATCACCGGCATCTGTGGCTCTGGCATCATCGAGGCGGTGGCCGAAATGCGCATGGCCGGGTTGGTGGACGAAAGCGGGCTGATCGGATCGGGCGAACAAACCGGCACGGCGCGCTGCATCCCCGAAGGGCGCACCCATTCCTATCTGATCCATGACGCCAGCGCGCAAGGCGGGCCGCGCATCACCGTCACCCAGGGCGATATCCGCGCCATCCAGCTGGCCAAATCGGCGCTTTATGCCGGGGCGCGGCTGTTGATGGACGAAATGGGCGTGGACCACGTGGACCGGATCGTGCTGGCCGGGGCGTGTGGCGCGCATATTTCAACCAAACACGCGATGGTACTGGGGATGATCCCGGACGCACCGCTGGACAAGGTATCATCCGCCGGCAACGCCGCCGGCACCGGCGCGCGCATTGCGCTGTGCAACATCGCCGCGCGGGGTGAAGTGGAACAGATGGTGCGCGACATCACCAAGGTGGAAACGGCCATTGCGCCAAAATTTCAGGACCATTTTGTCGCCGCCAACGCGATCCCGCACAAAACCGACCCGTTTCCCAACCTCTTGTCCATCATCACCCTGCCTAACCCCAGCTTTAACGCAGGCGGCAGCCCCGGACGCCGACGGCGCAGAAAACCGGGTTAACGACCCGACCTGATGGGCACAGTAGCGCACCCAGGCCTGTGAAAACCCGGGCCCCTTGTGCCGTTATCTAACCGGCGGGCCTTTCGGATACAAACCTGCGGATCACCTTGCCCCCCAGCACCAGCCAGGGCAGCCCGTGAAACGCCAGATCAAACATGTCCAGCGCATGGGTCAGTTCCCCGGCCCCCAACAGTTTCAGCTTTTCCCAGATATGGGGTTCCGGCGTAAAAGGGGCCAGCCCCAGAAACATCGCCATAATCACGGCCATCGGCCATGATATCCGGTCCAGTAACGCGCCAAGTTGGGTCATCATCCTGTATCCTTTCGCAGGCATTGCGTGGCGTGAGGTAACGGAAGTGACCCGCATTGACAAACACATACCCCGCAGCGCGCCCCACCAGACAAACGTCAGACGCAGCGAGCCGCAAAATATAGCGTGAGATAAAGGGTAACTTAAGTAACCTTTGAACACCCCACGTTCGGGCATTTTTCAAACCAGATGGGTTTTCAGAGGGTACAAAAGAAAATGGCGCGGTTGACGGGACTCG
>DAOUPC010000050.1 GCA_030626365.1 Paracoccaceae bacterium | reverse complement strand
GATCAGGGGGCCTCGGCCCCGACCTTGCGATTCATCCTGTTGGCCGATCTGGTCTATATCCTGTTTGTTGCGACGCTGGTTCTGGGGCAGGTTGCGCGTCTGATTTCGGCGCGGCGTGCCCAGTCGGCGGGTTCCCGCCTGCATTTGCGCCTGACCGGTGTGTTCGCACTGATGGCGTTGATCCCCACGGTGACGGTTGCCGTGTTTGCCGGCCTGACGGTGAATATCGGCCTTGAGGGCTGGTTTTCCGAGCGGGTCCGCGAGGTGGTCGGCAGTTCACTGGCTGCCGCCGAGGCGTACGAGCGCGAACAACGCGAGGATCTGGCCCAGGACGCCCGTGCGCTGGCGCATTATGTGGACCAGGGGCGCACCGTCAGCTTTTACATGAATGACGCCGAACTGCGCCAGGTGCTGGCACAGGGGCAGGGATTGATCCAGAGGGGCCTGCGCGAGGCCTATGTGATTGATGGAACCGGCGACATCCGCGCCCGAGGAGAGCGCTCTTATCTGTTCGATTTCGAACACCCCTCAGCCGAAGAAATCACCATGTCCGACAAGGATGGGTTGCTGATCATTCAGGACTGGGACAACAACGAATTTCGTGCGCTGGTGCGGCTTGACGCGTTCATCGACCGGTTTTTGTATGTCAGCCGCGAGGTGGACGGTGAAATCCTGAGCCTGCTGGACGACACCAAGGAAACCGTGCGCCTGTATCAGCAACTGGAAAGCGAACGGGGGCGGGTGCTGTTTGAATTTGGCCTGTTGTATCTGGGATTTGCGGTGATCCTGATTCTGGCGGCGATCTGGCTGGGGCTGTGGTTTGCCGAACGGCTGTCACGCCCGGTGGGGCAACTGACCACGGCGGCGCAGCAGGTCGGTGGCGGTGATCTTGAGGTGCAGGTCGCCGAGGGCGAGGGCGATGACGAGATTGCCATGCTGGGGCGCTATTTCAACCAGATGACCCGGCAACTAAACGGGCAGCGCCAGGCGTTGCTGGACAATACCACCCAGATTGAGCGCCGCCGCCGGCTGTTTGATTCGGTCCTGTCGTCGGTCACGTCCGGCGTGGTTGGATGCGACCCGGAAGGGCGGGTGACATTCGTCAATCGGTCCGCCCGAAGGCTGCTGGACTGGAAGGGGGACGAGGAATCGCTGGCGCTGGCGGTGGCGGTCCCAGAGTTTGGCCCGCTGTTCGGGGAACTGAAGCTGGGCGAGTCCGAAATTGCCCAAGGCGAGGTCAAGGTGACACGGCAGGGGCATCTGGAGAACCTGTTGGTGCGCATGGCGACGCGGCGCAATGATGACGGGACGCTGGAAGGCTATGTGGTGTCGTTCGACGATGTGACCGACCTGGTCAGCGCCCAAAGGATGGCCGCCTGGGGCGACGTGGCCCGGCGCATCGCACACGAGATCAAGAACCCGCTGACCCCGATTCAATTAAGCGCCGAACGGATCAAGCGCAAGTTCGCCCCAAAGCTGGGTGAAGAGTCGGACCAGCTTGAGGCGATGACCGATGTGATCATACGCCAGACCAATGACCTGCGCCGGATCGTTGACGAATTTTCGAAATTCGCCCGGATGCCTGAACCCGAACGGCGCAGCGAAGATATGACTGCGCTGGTCCGTGATGCGGTTCTTTTGCAGCAGGCCGGCCAGCCAGAGGTGCGGATAGTGTCCGACCTTCCCGAGGCACCTGTGATTGCTGAAATTGATGCGACAATGATTTCCCAGGCGTTGACCAACCTGATCAAGAACGCCGGGGAAGCCATTGAAACCCTGAAGAATAAAGGAATTCCAGATGGGTTTTCCCCACAGATACAGGTGACGATGAAGGCCGGTGAAAAACAGTGTGAAATCACCATCGCCGACAATTGAACCGGCCTGCCCGAAGACCGGGCGCGGCTGTTTGAACCCTATGTGACCACCCGCGCTGAGGGCACGGGGCTGGGGTTGCCGATTGTCAAAAAGATCATCGAGGAACATGGGGGGTCGCTGCAATTGCGCGACGCCCCTGATTTTGACGGAAACGGCCATTTCGGGGCGATGGCGGTGATCCGTCTGTCCCTTAAACCACAAGGCGGTGGTCGCTCTGGGAAAATAGGCGCGCTGAAACCGGTAAGCGCAGGCAACAAGACAATAAAGGCAGGATTGGTATGAGTGATATTCTTATCGTTGATGATGAACGTGACATTCGGGAACTGGTGTCTGACATCCTGAAGGATGAGGGGTACGCCACCCGGTTGGCCGGCAATTCCGACGATTGCATGGCCGCGATCAACGACGAGCCGCCGGCGTTGATGGTCCTTGATATCTGGCTAAAGGACAGCCGCATGGACGGCATCGACATCCTGAAGGTGGTCAAGCGCGACAACCCGGATGTGCCGGTGGTGATCATTTCGGGGCATGGCAACATTGAAATTGCCGTCGCGGCGATCAAACAAGGGGCGTATGATTTCATAGAAAAACCGTTCAACATCGATCAGTTGATGGTGGTGATCCGGCGCGCGATGGAGGCATCCCGCCTGCGCAGCGAAAACAACTCTCTTAAGCGGCGCGAGGTAAACAGCGCCGAGATGATCGGCACCTCGGGGGCGTTCCGTACGCTGGTTGGGCAGCTTGAAAAGGTAACCAAATCGAACGGGCGGGTGATGCTGTCCGGCCCGGCAGGATCGGGCAAGGAAATCGCCGCGCGCTATATTCACGCCCATTCCAACCGGGCCTCGGCACCGTTTGTCATCGTCAATTGCGCTGGGGTGGAATCCGACCGGATGGAAGAGGTGCTGTTTGGTCGGGAAACCCTTGAAAGGGGGGTCGAACCGGGCCTTCTGGAAGAGGCACATGGCGGCATTATCTATTTCGACGAGGTGGCGGATATGCCGGTCGGCACCCAGTCCAAGATCCTGAGGGTTCTGGTGGATGAACAGTTCCAAAGGGTCGGGGGGGCTGACACGGTAAGGGTTGATTTGCGGGTTATTTCCAGCACCAACAAGGATTTGTCGGCAGAAATCCGCGAAAAGAGGTTTCGCGAGGAACTGTTTCACCGTCTGAACGTGGTGCCCATTGCCGTGCCTTCACTGGAAGAGCGGCGCGAGGATATTCCGGTTCTGGCCGAACATTTCATCGCCGCGTGCAATGCCGCGCAGGGCCTGCCGTTACGTGCGATTAGCGAAGAGGCGGTGGCACTGATGCAGACGATGGTCTGGCCGGGCAACGTGCGGCAGCTTAAAAATCTGGTCGAGCGGGTGCTGATTCTGGGTGACGGAAGCGATCCGATCGAGGCACGCGAATTGCCCAGTGATGAAGAAGCGCAGACCGGGGATGGCCGTGTTGTGTTGTCGGGTACGCTGGCGACGATGCCGCTGCGCGAGGCAAGAGAAGCGTTTGAAAGGGAATACCTGCTGACCCAGATCAACCGGTTTGGTGGCAACATCAGCCGCACCGCGTCATTTGTCGGCATGGAGCGCAGCGCATTGCACCGCAAGCTAAAGTCGCTGGGGGTGGTGACCTCGAACAAATCCGGCGCACGGATCGCCTATCTGGATGAAGCGGCTGAGGGGGAAATGGAATAGGTCACGTCGACCGGCCCGGTATCTCGGCGCTGATTCCTGACCCTAGGTGATTGCGCTGACGGGCGTCAAAAGCACGTCATCCAGATCAAAAGATGCCCCGACGCCCTGAAGCACGGCAACCAGTGTGCCGTTGGCATATAACTGTGCATCTTCGGGGTTGCCGAACGCATCTTTGGTGGTTTCAAGGGTCATATCGGGGGCATCTTCTGCCTCGTCATAGGCAAACAGCAGCGAATCCTCGTCTTTTACGAAATCGGTCACGGTGACCGGGCCTGCATCACTGATCCAGGTTCCCAGTAACAGATCATCCAGGCCGTGCCCGGCGGTGATCGTGTCGTTGGCCCCAGCCAGTATCAGGTCATCGCCATAACCGCCGGACAGTTGATCGCCCTGGGTGTCGGTGTCGCCGTCAAAATCAATTGCGATCTGGCCGGGGTCGATGTTGTCGGGTTGGTTTGGGTATTGGGCGGCGGCCTGTTCAGCCAGGCCATCCGCATCCAGAACACCGGCGGCGATGATGGTATCGTCCCCGGTGTCGCCAACCAGCGTGTCGGCCCCTTTGCCGTCAAGGATCAGGTCATCGCCGGCTGCGCCACGCAGGAAATCATCGCCCGACCCGCCGAAAATACGGTCGTTGCCCGCCCCGCCCAAAAGCGCGTCATCCCCGCCCAGGCCAATGATCAGATCGTCGCCATCGTTACCGAAAAACTGGTCATCCCCGGCACCACCTGCCAGAAGATCACCCTGGTTGCTGCCATCCACAAGCAGACCACCCCCATCCGCGACCGGATCAGACACTTCGGTTTCACCATCACCTAAGATTGAGGACACCACGGCCAATGCCGCAAAACCCAGAAGCACACCAATAATCATTTTCAGGCCTAATAAATTGACTTGTACACAGGCCTAGAAAGGTAGGGGGGCACCTGTCAAATCCGGGGCCTTTATTGTCCCGTCAAAGTTGACAATCCGATGTTTCTGTCCGGTTTGAATGAAAAATGCGCCCAAACCGATCCGGTTGGGCGCATTCATGGTGATGCAAATATGGTCCGGGCGCGTGCGCCTAGCGGGTTTCGATATCCGTGTAATCACGTGCGGTTTCGCCCAGATAAAGCTGGCGGGGGCGACCGATCTTGTTTTGTGGGTCGGCGATCATTTCCTTCCACTGGGAAATCCAGCCAACCGTGCGTGACAATGCAAAGATCGGGGTGAACATCGATGTCGGAAAGCCCATCGCCTCAAGAATGATACCCGAATAGAAATCGACATTCGGGAACAGCTTTTTCTCGATGAAGTAGGGATCGCTTAGGGCCACGCGCTCAAGCTCTTTGGCGACTTGCAGCAACTCGTTGTTTTCGACCCCAAGCAATTCCAGAACTTCGTCTGCCGATTTCTTTAGCACCACGGCACGTGGGTCGGTGTTCTTATAGACCCGGTGGCCAAAGCCCATCAGGCGGAACGGATCGTTCTTGTCCTTGGCGCGCGCGATGAATTCGGGGATGCGATCAACGGTTGCAATCTCGCGCAGCATTTCCAGACAGGCCTGGTTTGCGCCCCCGTGCGATGGGCCCCACAGACAGGCAACACCGGCGGCGATACAGGCAAACGGGTTGGCCCCGGACGACGACGCAAGCCGCACGGTCGAGGTGGACGCGTTTTGTTCGTGGTCGGCATGCAGGGTGAAAATCCGGTCCATGGCGCGGGCCAGGATCGGATTGACCTCGTATTCTTCGCAGGGCACGGAAAAGCACATGCGCAGAAAGTTCGACGCATAATCCAGATCGTTGCGCGGATAGACGAACGGCTGGCCGACCGTATATTTGTACGCCATTGCCACAATGGTCGGCATTTTGGCGATCAGGCGGATTGACGCGACTTCGCGCTGCCAGGGATCGGTGATGTCGGTGCTGTCGTGATAAAACGCTGACATCGCACCAACCACGCCGGTGATGATCGCCATCGGCGGCGCGTCGCGGCGGAATCCGCGAAAGAAATTCATCATCTGTTCATGCACCATCGTGTGACGGGTCACGCGCTGTTCAAAATCCTCAAGCTCCGTGGCCGAGGGCAGCTCACCATAAAGCAGCAGATAGCACACTTCGAGGTAATGCGACTTTTCGGCCAGCTGGTCGATCGGATAGCCCCGGTGCAGCAATTCGCCCTTGTCGCCATCGATAAAGGTGATGGTGCTGTCGCAACTGGCGGTCGAGGTGAAACCAGGGTCATAGGTGAACACACCGGCATGTGCATAAAGCTTGCGGATGTCGATCACATCGGGGCCGGCGGTTGGTGAAAACATCGGCAACTCGTGAGTTTCGTTATTCACCGTCAGCGTGGCGGTTTTTTTGGCGTCGGTCATGATAGTTCTTCCTCATACAGGCCGCATACAGACATAAGGGGGCACGCGGTCATGCCCGCCCCGTTCCGATAGCGGCTGCGCGCATGGCGCACTCTGGTTAGTAGCGTTCTGGCGTTACCTGAACGTAAAGTTCTGCTCAGCCAGCCGCATCTTTTAGCCGGGCCAGGGTTTCATCGCGCCCCAGCACCAGCATCATGTCAAATACCGAAGGTGTAACTGCTCGTCCGGCCAGGGCTGCCCTTAGTGGACCAGCCAGTTTGCCGAACTTGGACCCTCGCGCCAATGCAAAGGCGTTCAGGGTCTCCTCCAGATTGTCTCGGGTCCAGCTAGCATTTTGCAGATGCGGCGTCAATTCGTTCAGTATACCGTCGGATACATTTGCCAGGGCCTTGGCCGCTTTCTCATCCGCGACAATGGGGCGGGATGTGATGGCAAAGTGAGCCTTTTCAAACAGTTCAGGAAAGGTCCGCGCGCGATCCTTAAGGCAATACATTGCCTTTGCCAACATTTCACCCTGTTGTGTATTCAACGCGGGCAGGCCGGCAGCGTCCAGATAGGCCACTGCCTCTTGCTGCAACGCAGCGTCATCCGTGATGGCCATATGCTGACCACACAGGTTTTCCAGCTTTTTCAGGTCAAACCGCGCCGGGCTTTTGCCGATGCCGTTCAGGTCAAACCAGTCGCGGGCCTGTTCATCGGTGAAAAACTCATCATCCCCGTGGCTCCAGCCCAGCCGCGTCAGATAATTGCGCATACCGGCCGCGGGGTACCCCATTGCCTGATATTCCTGTGCGCCAAGCGCGCCGTGGCGCTTGCTCAGCTTTTTGCCGTCGGGCCCGTGGATCAGCGGGATATGCGCCCAGACCGGCACATCCCAGCCCATCGCATCGTAAATCATCATCTGACGTGCGGCGTTGTTCAGGTGGTCGTCGCCGCGGATCACGTGTGTCACACCCATGTCGTGGTCATCGACCACCACGGCCAGCATATAGACCGGGCTGCCATCGCTGCGCAGCAGAATCATGTCGTCCAGCTGATCGTTGCCGATGCGCACATCCCCCTGCACCTGATCCCTGATCACCGTGGTGCCCCCCTGAGGGGCCTTGATACGGATCGCAAAAGGGGCGTCGGGGTGGCTGTCGGGGGTCGCATCGCGCCAGGGCGAGCGGAACAATGTGCTGTGCCCCGCCGCACGGGCCGTTTCGCGTGCGCTGGCGATTTCATCCTGTGTGGCAAAGCACTTATAGGCTTTTCCATCGGTTAACAGTTGTTGCGCCACCCCGGCATGGCGCGCGGCCCCGGCCGATTGGCTGACCACATCACCGTCATGATCAAGGCCCAGCCAGGCCATGCCTTGCAGGATCGCCGCCGTTGCCTCGGGGGTGGAACGCGCCTTGTCCGTGTCCTCGATCCGCAGCAGGAACCGCCCGCCGCGACCGCGCGCATAAAGCCAGTTGAACAGCGCCGTGCGTGCGCCGCCAATATGCAGAAAACCGGTAGGAGAAGGGGCAAAACGGGTGACAACGGGCTGGGTCATTTCGGGTGTTTACCTTTTGGTAAGCATGGGGGGGATAATGTTGCGCCTGTCTAGCGATCCGGAAGGCAGGGGGCAAGCATGTGGGGACTGGTGGCCATTGACCGGGTGCTGCTGGAACAGCGCGGGCACCTGTTTGTCTGGTCGCCTATATGCCTTGGTCTGGGGATCGGGGGCTATTTTGGCCTTGGGGCGGAACCGGGCGGGATGGTTTATGGCGTGCTGGGCGTTCTGGGAATTGGATTTGGTGGTGCCGCACTGCGCTGGCCGGGGGGCTGGGCGGCGTGTGGCTGGGCGCTGTCGCTGGTGGCGGCGGGGTTTTGTCTGGCTGGTGCGCGCGCCCACCGTGTTGGCGACCCGGTGCTGGGCTGGCGGTACTATGGCCCGGTCGAAGGGCGGGTTGTGGCGCTGGACCGGTCGGCGTCGGACGCATTGCGGGTGACGCTGGATCGGGTGCGGCTGGAACGGGTGGCGCCGGGGCGCACGCCGGGGCGGGTCCGCCTGTCGCTGCACGGACCAGATGATATCCCCCCCCCCGATCTGCACCCCGGCCAGCGGGTTATGACCACCGGCCACCTGTCCCCGCCAAGCGGCCCTGCCGAACCGGGCGGTTTTGATTTTCGCCGCCATGCGTGGTTCGCCGGCCTGGGCGCGGTGGGCTATACCCGCAACCCGATGCTAAGCGCGGCCCCCCCCAGGGCCGGGATGGCCGGCCTTGCGGTGTTCGCGATGCGCATGCAGGCCTCGGCGCGGGTGCGTGCGGTGTTGCCGGGTGATATTGGCGGGTTCGCCGCCGCCGTGACGACCGGTGATCGCAGCGGCATGGGGCAGGGGGCGTTGCAGGCCCTGAGGGGCAGCAATCTGGCGCATCTTCTGGCCATATCGGGGCTGCATATGGGGCTGTTGGCGGGGTTTGTCTTTGCGGTTTTGCGTCTGTCTCTGGTGATGGTGCCGGCGGTTGCGTTGCGGGTGGCGGTAAAGAAACTGGCCGCCGTGGGGGCGCTGGCGGCGGCGGCGGGCTATCTGGTTCTGTCGGGTGGCAATGTGGCGACAGAACGGGCCTTTATCATGGTTGCCGTGATGCTGGGTGCGGTGCTGGTGGACCGGCGGGCATTTTCCCTGCGGGCGGTGGCGATGGCGGCGCTGATCGTGCTGGCCTTGCGGCCCGAGGCGCTGTTGGGGCCGGGTTTTCAGATGTCGTTTGCGGCCACCACGGCGTTGATTGCGATATTTGGCTGGTTGCGGGATGCGCAAATCAGGCCCGGTCCCGATTGGTTAAGACCGGTGTTGGGGGTGATCATGTCCTCGGCCATTGCCGGGGCTGCCACTGCGCCCTTTGCGGCGGCGCATTTCAATACGCTGGCGCATTATGGGCTGGTGGCGAACCTTGTGTCGGTGCCCCTTATGGGGTTGCTGGTGATCCCTTCGGCGGTGCTGGCCGTGTGCCTTGCGCCCTTTGGGCTTGAGGTGATCGGCCTTTATTTTATGGGGCTGGGGCTGCGCTGGATTCTGTGGGTGGCGCATTTTGTGTCTGGTCTGGACGGCGCGCAGGGGTTTGTGGTCAGCCCCGGCGCTTGGGTTCTTCCGCTGCTTAGTCTGGGGGCCTTGTGGCTGATCATATGGCAGGGGCGCGCCCGGTTCGCCGGGGTGGTGGCGGTGCTGTTTGCCTTTTGGCTGTGGTCCGGGGCCGAACGCCCCGGTGTTCTGGTGGCCGATACCGGGACGCTGGTGGGGGTGATGACCGAAGCGGGCCGCGCCCTGAGCAAACCGCGTGGGGCGGGGTTTGTTGCCTCTGTCTGGCTGGAAAATGACGGCGACGGGGCGGTGCAGGCAGAGGCCGCCGCGCGTTGGCCGGGCCAGGGGGGGCGCGTGCAGGTCATCCGGTACGGCGCGGGCGAGGTCGTGCATCTGATAGGTAAACGCGCCGCCGCCGGTTTTGGCGAATGCAAGGCGGGGCAGGTGGTGATTGTCTCGGTGCCCGTGAAAATACCCGGCCCCTGCAATGTGTTCGATCCTGTGCGCCTGCGCGCCACGGGCAGCCTGGCCATATCGGACAAAGGTATCGTCACCGCCCGCGACCGGTCGGGCCGCCGCATCTGGAACAGTCCGTCATCGCCACGTCGCCACCGGGTGGCAGATAATGATCAGTAGGTGCGGATCAACCCCACAAGCCGGCCCTGAATTCTGACCTTGCCCTCGGGATAGACGCGGGTTTCATAGGCCGGGTTCGCCGCCTCGAGCGCGATGGAGCTGCCTTTGCGCAGGAACCGTTTCAGCGTGGCCTCCTGATCCTCGATCAGGGCGACAACGATGTCCCCGTTCTGGGCAACCTGTGTTTCGCGAATCACCACCACGTCGCCGTCATTGATCCCGGCGTCGATCATCGAATCGCCTTTGACCTCAAGCGCGTAATGTTCGCCCGCGCCGGACACCATCTGTCCCGGAACGGCGACCTGGCTGGTGACATGGCTGATGGCCTCGATCGGCACACCGGCGGCGATGCGCCCCATCAGCGGCACCTCGGTCGCGTGAATGGTTATTGGGTCGGAATTGGCCGGGCGGGGCGCATTTGGCCGGTCACCTTCGATCACCCGTGGACGAAAACCGGGGCCGGGTTCCCCACCCAGTGATTCTGGCAGGCGCACGATTTCGATTGCCCGGGCACGATGGGCCATGCGGCGGATGAAACCGCGTTCCTCAAGTGCCGTGATCAGACGGTGGATGCCCGATTTGCTGCGCAGGCTGAGCGCGACCTTCATTTCATCAAAACTGGGCGGGACCCCGTCAGTTTGCATGTTCTTGTGAATAAATTCCAGCAATTCCAATTGCTTTCTGGTCAACATTGCGCATTCCTTCACCTTGGGCGTCTACATTTGTTCTACGCATGTTCCCGTTTTGTGTCAAATATATTTATGCGGCCCGCCCCGTGCGCGGTCCATGCGGGGGCCTAAAGCGGCAGGAACGACACCGCTTCGCCAGCCCGGCGGGCCGGGTCATTGGCGGGGCGCACGACCAGCGCATTGGCCTGTGACAGAACGCTAAGCAACGAACTGTCCTGATTATCAAACACCGTCACCTTGCCGCCCGTGACCAGCGCCCGCATGTAATGTTCGCGCCCCCCGTTCGGTCCCTGATCCGTGGCCAAAGGGGCCGATTGCAGGGCTGGTATTTCGGTGCCCAGCCCCAGCATGGCGCGGATCATCGGCAGGATGAAGACAACGCCGCAAATCATTGCAGACACAGGATTTCCCGGCAGGCCAACCATTGCTGCATCGCCCATCTTTCCGGCCATAAGCGGTTTTCCGGGGCGCATCAGAACCTTATAGAATGCGCGCTCCATGCCAAGGCTTTCGGTGGCCGGACCAACCAGATCGTGATCGCCAACCGAGGCCCCGCCGATGGTGATGACCAGATCGGCCCCCGCCGCCAGCCCAAAGGCGGTTTGCAGCGAGGCCAGCGTGTCGCGGGCGATCGGCAGCATCCGCACATCGGCCCCGGCCTGTTCCAGCATCGCCTTTAGGCCAAAGGTGTTGCTGGCGATAATCTGGTCCGGTCCGGGGTCTTCGCCCGGCATGACCAGTTCATCCCCGGTCGAGATCAGTGCAATCACCGGGCGGCGCGTCACGGCCACCCGTGGCACGTTCATCGAGGCCAGCAGCGCCACATCTTCGGGCCGTAAAATTCGTGGCGCGGTAATGCGTGTCCCGGTGCGGAAATCGCCACCCATGGGGCGGACATTGTCCTTTCCGGGGGTGCCGGTGATGGTAATAAGGTCGCCGCTTCGGGTTATATCTTCTTGAATAACAACGAAATCCGCGTCATCGGGCATGGGCGCGCCGGTAAAGATGCGTATCGCTTGCCCGGCCCCTATGTGCCCGGTGAACCGATGCCCGGCGGCGGATTCGCCGACCACCTTGAACATGGCGTCGGGTTCCACTTCGGTCGATTTCACCGCATAGCCGTCCATCGACGAGGCGGCAAAGGGCGGCTGATCGCGCCGGGCAACGGCATCGTCCAACAGGACACGGCCTGCGGCCTGTACCAGTGGCACGTCCTCGGAAGGAAGCGGCGAAATCAGTGAGAAAAGGTGTTTTCTGGCCTCGGTAACTGTGATCATATTACTTCGTAACGTCCTGATTTTCCGCCATCTTTCAGCATCACGCGGATGCCAGAGATAACCATTGCCTTGTCCACCGCCTTGGTCATGTCATAGACCGTCAGGGCAGCTGTTGAAACGGCCGTCAGGGCCTCCATCTCGACCCCGGTCTGGCCGGTGGTCTTGACCGTTGCGCTGATCCGCACGCCGGGCAGGTCGGGGTCCAGTGTCAGGTCGACCGCAACCTTGGTGACCGGCAATGGGTGGCACAGCGGGATCAGGTCGGGCGTTTTCTTGGCCCCCATGATCCCGGCCAGCCGGGCAACCCCCAGAACATCGCCCTTTTTTGCGCGACCTTGTGAAATGATATCAAAGGTTTGCTGGGCCATGCTGATGTGCCCTTCGGCCGTGGCCACCCGCGAGGTAACGGGTTTGTCGGAAACATCGACCATATGCGCATCACCCTGCGCGTCGAAATGAGTAAGCGGCATCACATGCCCCCCGAAATAAGTGGATTGTTAAGCAATGT
>DAOUPC010000254.1 GCA_030626365.1 Paracoccaceae bacterium | reverse complement strand
CTGGCCCTGATCAACGGCACGCAATTTTCAACCGCACTGGCATTGGCCGGGCTGTTCGAGGCCCAGCGCGCGGTGGCCAATTCCATCATCATTGCATCGCTAAGTACCGACGCGATCATGGGGTCGACCGCCCCTTTGGTGTCCGAAATTCACGCGCTGCGCGGGCACGCCGGACAGATAGAGGTGGCGGCCCGGATGCGCGGGTTGATGGAGGGCAGCGAAATCCGCGACAGCCACCGTGACGGGGACACGCGCGTGCAGGACCCCTATTGCATCCGCTGCCAGCCACAGGTGGTCGGGGCGGCCTGGGATGTGATCCGGATGGCGGCGCACACGCTTGAGGTAGAGGCCAACGCAGTCACCGACAATCCGCTGGTTCTGGTGGACAGTGGGCGCATCGTGTCTGGTGGTAACTTTCACGCGGAACCTGTTGGATTCGCAGCAGATCAGATTGCCCTTGCCCTGGCCGAGATTGGCGCAATCGGGCAACGCCGCGTGGCGCTGATGGTGGACCCGACCCTAAGCCACGATTTGCCGCCTTTTCTGACCAGCAATCCGGGGTTGAATTCTGGTTTTATGATCGCCGAGGTGACCACAGCGGCATTGATGAGCGAGAACAAGCATCTGGCGAACCCCTGCGTGACCGACAGCACGCCCACCTCTGCCAACCAGGAGGACCACGTGAGCATGGCCGCGCACGGGGCATTTCGCCTGTTGCGAATGGCAAAAAATCTGGGGGTTATTCAGGGGGTTGAGGTACTTTGTTCATCCCAGGGGGTTGAGGCGCGCGCGCCTTTGGTAACGTCGCCGGCACTGTCGCGGGTCATTGCCCGCCTGCGCGTGGATGTGCCCAGCCTGGATGTGGATCGCTATCTTGCGCCGGATATTCGCAAGGCCGCCGAACTGGTTACAAGCGGCGCATTGGTCGAGGCAGCACAATGATCGAGGTCGTTCAGGCAAGCGGGCCAATTGTTCTGGGCCTGCCGCATACGGGCACCGAGGTTCCCGCGCATATCCGCGAAACACTGAACGACCGGGGCCGCGCCCTGGCCGACACGGATTGGCATATTCACCGTCTTTACGGTGGGTTACTGGACACGGTTACGACGGTACGCACACCGGTCCACCGCTATGCGATCGACGTCAACCGCGGTGCGGATGACGCCAGCCTTTATCCCGGTCAGAACACCACGGGGCTGTGCCCTGTCACTGATTTTGATGGCGAACCGATCTATCGCGCGGGTGCAGAACCTGATGCGAACGAGATTGAAACCCGGCGCATTGCCTATCATCAGCCCTATCATCAGGCGTTATCCGCTGAAATTGACCGGGTTCGTGCCAAACACGGCTGTGCCATCCTTTACGATTGTCACTCGATCAGGTCACGTATTCCCTATCTTTTTGCCAATGACTTGCCGGATTTCAACATTGGCACCAATTCATCCACAAGCTGTGCGGCATCTGTGGAAAAGGCAGTGGATGAAATCTGCCAATCGGCATCAGGGTATCGCACAATCCTTAACGGTCGCTTTAAAGGTGGCTGGACAACGCGTCATTATGGCCGACCGGGGCGCAATGTTCACGCGATTCAGATGGAACTGGCCCAGTCCACCTATATGCAAGAGGCCCCACCGTGGTCTTATGATGACGCCCGGGCAGATCAGTTGCGCCCCTATTTATCCCGTATCCTCAGTGCCTTGGAGCACCTTGTTCAAACAGGAGGTTTGTTATGACCCATAGCCGCCACAATACACGCGATATTTTCCCGCCCACCGGACCAGAGATCACCGCCAAAAGCTGGCAGACCGAGGCACCGATGCGCATGTTGATGAACAACTTGCACCCGGATGTGGCTGAAAACCCACATGAACTTGTGGTGTATGGCGGGATTGGCCGCGCCGCGCGCACCTGGGAGGATTTCGACAAAATTGTCGCCTCTCTGAAGGCGCTGAACGACGACGAGACGCTGTTGGTGCAGTCAGGTAAACCTGTGGGCGTGTTCAAAACGCACGAAAACGCCCCACGGGTTCTGATCGCCAACAGCAATCTTGTGCCGCACTGGGCCACCTGGGATCACTTTAACGAATTGGATAAGCTGGGGCTGGCCATGTACGGGCAGATGACCGCCGGATCGTGGATTTACATTGGAACCCAAGGCATTGTGCAGGGAACCTATGAGACATTCGTCGAGGCGGGCCGCCAGCATTATGATGGCAACCTTAAGGGGCGCTGGATTCTGACCGGGGGTTTGGGCGGCATGGGTGGTGCGCAACCACTGGCGGCGGTGATGGCCGGTGCCTGCTGTCTGGCCGTGGAGTGCAACCCAGATAGCATCGATTTTCGCCTTCGTACCAGATACCTGGACGAAAAAGCTGATACATTGGATGAAGCGTTGGAAATGATCGAACGCTGGACCAAAGCAGGCAAAGCAAAGTCGGTTGGCCTGCTGGGCAACGCGGCGGATGTGTTTGCGCAACTGGCGCAGCGCCTGAAGGACGGCGGTTTGCGTCCCGACATGGTAACAGACCAGACCAGCGCACATGACCCGCGCAACGGCTATCTGCCGCAAGGCTGGAGCATGGGAGAGTGGCGGGCAAAACGTGAATCCGACCCCAAGGCGGTGGAAGCCGCAGCAAAGGCCAGCATGAAGGTGCATGTGGCCGCGATGGTCGATTTCTGCAACGCCGGTGTGCCGACATTTGATTATGGCAACAACATCCGTCAGGTGGCACTGGAAGAGGGGCTGCGCGATGCCTTTGATTTCCCCGGTTTCGTGCCGGCCTATATTCGCCCGCTGTTTTGTCGTGGTGTGGGCCCGTTCCGCTGGGTGGCACTGTCGGGCGACCCCGAGGACATTTACAAGACCGATGCCAAGGTCAAGGAACTGATCCCGGATGACAAACACCTGCACAAGTGGCTGGATATGGCCCGCGAGCGGATCGAATTTCAGGGTTTGCCAGCGCGGATCTGCTGGGTGGGGCTGGGGCAACGGCACCGGCTGGGGCTGGCGTTCAACGAAATGGTCCGCACCGGTGAACTGAAGGCCCCGGTGGTGATCGGGCGCGACCACCTGGACAGTGGCTCGGTCGCCTCGCCCAATCGCGAAACCGAGGCGATGAAGGATGGGTCGGACGCGGTCAGCGACTGGCCATTGCTGAATGCGTTGCTGAATACCGCGAGCGGGGCCACGTGGGTGTCGCTGCATCATGGCGGCGGGGTCGGCATGGGGTTTTCACAACATTCGGGCATGGTGATCTGTGCGGATGGCACGGACGAGGCCGCGAAACGGCTTGCGCGGGTGCTGTGGAACGATCCGGCAACCGGCGTGATGCGCCACGCAGATGCCGGTTATCAAGAGGCGATTGATTGCGCGCGTGAACAGGGATTGGACCTGCCTGGGATTCTTTAGGGGCGTGCTGCACCCCCAACACCGGTGGTAACGGGGCAGGGCGGGCGTTAGCCCCAGCCGCAGATGTTTGCCCTGACCCGGTCGCGCAACAGCGCGATTGCTGTGTCGCTGTCGTTCAGGCAGGGAACCATCGAAAAATTCTTGCCGCCGTGGTCGATAAATATGCGCGCGGCGCGAATCTGGACCTCTTCCAGCGTTTCAATGCAGTCAGAGGCGAATCCGGGCGTCACCACGCACAGGTTTTTCACGCCCTTGTCGGCCAGCCCGGCCAACGTGCCCTCAAGCAGCGGGCCAAGCCACGCGGCGCGTCCCCCCCCGCGTGACTGATAGACCAGCGGCATGGTATCGCCGTCCATCCCCAGTGCTGTGCGCAGCAGCGACACGGATGTTTCGCAATGATCCTGATAGGGATCACCGTTCCGGATAAAGGTTTCCGGCAGGCCGTGAAAGGATGCCAGGCACAGGTCCGGGGTCCAGTTCAGGGTTTGGGTATGTGCGCGGATACTGCCGGCGATTGCAGCGATATAGCCGGGATCGGCGTAATAGGGCGGCAGGGTGCGCACTGATGGCTGGTGGCGCATGGTCTTTAGCGCAT
>DAOUPC010000108.1 GCA_030626365.1 Paracoccaceae bacterium | reverse complement strand
CCTTTGTATCATCCAGATCAAACACCGGCCTTTTCAGTTCCAACTGACCCGATACATCGCTGGACACATCACTGGCCACAGCCCGAATACTGTCATCCCCCGGCGCAATCAAATCCTGCCCGGTGGCGGCCCTGTGTGCCTCTATCTTGGGGTGCGTCTCGCGTTTATAGCCCTCGATCAGCACCAGATCGACTGGCGACAAACGGCCCAGCAATACCTTTAGCCCCGGCTCTGGTGCATCGCGCAATTCCTGCATCAGGGCCACACGGTTGCCCGATGCCAACAGAACCTCGTGCGCCCCGGCAACCCGGTGGCGGTGGCTGTCGCGGCCCGGCTGATCCACGTCAAAGGCGTGATGCGCGTGCTTGACCGTGGACACCGAAAATCCCCGCCCGGTGATTTCGGACACCAGCCGTTCCATCAGCCCCGTCTTGCCAGAATTCTTCCAGCCGGTGACACCATAAACCCTCATCCGGTCCCCTCCAGCAGCGCCTCGGCCTGTGTTAGATCCTCTGGCGTGTTGACGTTGAAAAACGGATCAATCCCAGAAACCGGGAACACCGCCTCGCGGCCCCCGTGCCGGTCGCTCCACAGCACGACTTTTCGCAATCCCCCCTGCAATGCGGCGCGCAGATCATCGCGCAAGGCAACCGGCCACAGCCCAAAGGTGGGGTGGCGCACCTGCCCGCGTTTTGCATCCGGCGTGGCCGCCAGCACCAAAGGCGCGGCCATGCCTTCGGACGCCATCAGCAACCGGGGCACCAGATCGCACGGGAAAAACGGCGTGTCAGCAGCGGCCGTCACAATGGTGTCGGCCCCCTGCCCGGCGGCCCAGTCCAGCCCGGCCAGAACCCCGGCCAGCGGTCCGGCAAACCCGTCAATCGTGTCCGGCAGAACCGGCAGGCCAAACGGGCCAAACCGGACCCCGTCGCCATTGGCATTAAGCGCCAGTCCGCCCACCTGCGGGGCCAGACGGTCAATCACATGTTCCAGCAATGTGCGGCCACCCAGGGTCAGCAACCCCTTGTCCCCGCCACCCATCCGGGTCGCCTGCCCCCCGGCCAGTATTACACCCAACGGCTGTTTCATCCGCCTATCCCTCATCTTTTTCCCACAAGAAAACTAAGTATTTTTGCCACCGCTCTTGCGCCGATGTTTTCCGTCCTCGACCACCACCGTTCCGGGGTCCACATCCCGAATCAGCCGATCGTCCCCGGCCAGGCAGACGAACCTTTGCCCGCGCATCCGCCCGATCAGGGTCAGCCCGACCTGGCGGGCAATTTCGACCCCCCAGGCAGTGAACCCGGACCGCGAGGCAAGCACCGGGATCCCCATCATTGCCGTCTTGATTACCATCTCGGACGTCAGCCGCCCGGTGGTATACAATATCTTGTCCCCGGCCACGGACTGATGGCGCAACATCCACCCGGCGATCTTGTCCACCGCATTGTGACGCCCCACGTCCTCCATATAAACCAGTGGCCGGTCCTGATGGCACAGCACCGTCCCATGGATCGCCCCGGCCTGCAAATACAGCGACGGCGTGCGGTTTATCTGGGCCGCCAGCGCATAAAGCCACGATGTGCGCACCTCGGTTGCCGGCAGCGTCACGCCTTCCAGCCCCTCCATCATGTCACCAAATACCGTGCCTACGGCACAGCCACTGGTGCGGGTCTTTTTCTTCAGCTTTTCCTCATAGGTGGTCTGCGACGCGGTGCGGACCACCACGGTTTCCAGTTCATCATCGTAATCGACCCCGGTGATGTCCTCGTTATCCCGCAGCATCCCCTGATTGCGCAGAAACCCCAGCGCCAGGTATTCCGGGTAATCGCCGATAGTCATTGCCGTGACAATTTCCTGACCGTTCAGGAATATCGTCAGGGGCCGTTCTTCGACCACCGAAATCTGGCTGATCTCTCCGTTGTGGTCCACACCGCTCACCGCACGGGTCAGGCGTGTGGCCGCCGGGTCAGGCGCAATAAGGTAATCCGTGACATCGGTTTCTTTGGCCAATTGCAACCCTCCCAAAACCCGGCTAGTGCGGGCGGGGACACTTTAGGGACAACGCATGGGGCGCACCACATCCAAATGGCATTTCTGGAAAGGCATGCGTGACGGCGCGCCCTTTATTCTGGTGGCCGCGCCCTTTGGGATGCTGTTTGGCGTGCTGGCAACCGAGGCCGGGTTCAAATTGCTTGAAACCATGACCTTTACCATGTCCGTCTTTGCCGGCGCGTCCCAGTTCACCGCCCTGCAACTGATGCAGGAATCGGCCCCGACCATCATCGTTCTAATCTCGGCCCTGGCAGTGACTTTGCGGGTGGCGATGTATTCTGCGTCGCTTGCGCCCTATCTTGGGGCCGCGCCACTTTGGCAGCGGGCCTGCGCCGCCTATCTGTTGGTCGATCAGTCCTATGCGCTGTCGGTCAGCCGGTTTGAAACCCACCCCGACATGACCACGTCCCAACGGATGGCCTATTTCTTTGGCACCACGGGGTTGATTGCCCCGATCTGGTATCTGGGTTCCCTGTTCGGGGCCCTGATGGGGTCCCGGATACCCGAGGCCTGGGCGCTTGATTTCGCAATGCCGGTGGCGTTTCTGGCAATGGTCGCGCCGATGCTGCGCACCCTGCCGCACCTGATCGCCGCCCTGATCGCCAGCATTGTGGCGTTGCTGGCGGTTGGCATCCCGTTCAACCTGGGCCTGATCGTCGCCGGGTTCTGTGGCATGATGGCCGGTGCGCAGGCCGAACTGGTGATGGGCCGGCGAAAGGGGCAGACATGAACGCCACGCCGGGCCTGGACCCTGTAACAGTCTGGATCGTCATCATCGGCATGGCCGTCGGCAGCTTTGCCTTGCGGTTTGTTTTTCTCGGGATCATTGGCGACCGGCCCCTGCCGCCCTGGCTGCTGCGTCACCTGCGCTATACGGCAGTGGCCATCCTGCCGGCACTGGTGGTGCCGCTGGTGGTCTGGCCCGCCGCCACGGGGGGCGAACCGGATGTGCCCCGACTGGTCGCGGCCCTGGCAACGGTGGTGGCCGGAGTACTGACAAGAAGTGTGATCGCCGGAATACTGGCCGGGGCAGTCACATTGTTCGCGCTGCTGTATCTACTGGTTTAGGGTCGCATTGTTGCGGGCCAGGCCCTCTTGCAGATCGGCACTGTCATCTTCGTAATACCGGGTCGATTTGACGCCTGGGATTGTCTCGAACTGCGCCGACAGCTTGGTTGGGTACAGCACCGAACTGATGTCTTCGAACCCCGGCACCTGCCTTAGCAGGTTTGATGTCGCACTGGTGCAAAACGCCCCCGCCACCGACCCACTGGCCAGCGCCAGCCGATAGGCGATCTCGGCCTGTTCATGGGTCACTTCGATTTCTTGCACCAGCACGTGAAAGGTGCTGCGGGCGTGCGACCCGCGATAGGCCTTTTCGACAGACGGGGTAATTCCGAACAACACATCATCACGTTCAGGCACGATATCGGCCTTGAACGACCCGGCGGGGTCAAAAATCACCCGCTCAGAGGCATTGATCATCAGCGATGTGTGCCCGCCGCTGCCGCTGCGGTTGTTGATCATCGTATACAGGGTAAGCGTGGCCGGCCCCGGATCACGATAGGAAACGGCCGCAATGGTCGCCGCATCCGCGTTGGGTTCTTGTTTTGCAGAACACCCGGCAACAGCCAGTGCCAGCAAGGCAAAGCTAAGATAGCGCAACATTTGGAAAATCAGGTGCGGAAAATGGCCAGAAACACCGCCAGAACGATGCAGGCAATCACAAATTTTGTAGAGAAACGGATAAACCCGTCAAAGGTTGCGGTCTGTGCAGTGATGTCCATTTCGCCGTGCTTATAGTCAGCCATTGATCAATCGCCCTGTTTCTTTGCGTTTCACAGTCTCGATACTGCATTCCACCGCACCTGTCACCACGTCAATCACCTTTTGGGATCAATCACCAAACCGGGCGAAGCCGGGCGGGGCTAATCGGCCCCGCGCCCCAGAATGGAACAATCGGGATACCCGAACCCCCACCTCCAGGGTAATCCGGTGCAGGGACCACCCCCGAAACGCACCGCCCAGAACATCGCGCCGCCTATTGTGGCATAGGCGGTTTCCACCTGACCGGGGGTAATACCATAGACCACGGCCAGTTCTTTGCGCCGGGTGTGCCCCATGTCCACGACGCAGGCCTCTAGCGTCTGATCCGCCACCAGCCGTGCGGAAAAGCTGGCCCCGGCGTCCGGCGCATTAACGCCATTGTGATAGGCCACATCGTGGGTGACACAGCAGGATTCCCACGGCGGGGTCGAATCATAGGTCTTTGCGAAACCCGGAAACTGATCCGCCACCAGCCGCCAGACATCGGACAACCCGCCACTGCATCCGTCTGTTTCAAACGGATCCGCCGTGACACCGGCGCGCCCGGCAATCAGTGCCCTGTGCGCCGGCAGTTCCAGCGCCCGGCCAAAACTGCTTTCACCATCGGCCCAGCCCGGCGCAATTCCCAGCCCCGCCATCAAACCGGCCGCCAATCCGGCCGCCAAACTCAGGCACGAACCCAGACGTCGCACAAACGCCTTAGGGCTGATCATCACGATAATCCCGGACATTCAACTTTACCCCCAGTTCCTGAACCATCCACAGGATCAACCGCTCTGGCGTGTTCAGCCCTGCGCGCACCTCAAGAACCTGGCGCGCAAGTGCCGGTTCATCGGTGATCAACCCATCCACCCCCATCGAGATCATCTGCGACATCTCAAGCGGATCATTGACCGTCCACACATACAAATCCTTGCCCGCATCATGAATCGAGCGGGCCAGAACCGGCCCCGCCGTGGCCGTGCTGACGGCAAGGAAATCACCATCCAGCCCGGCCAGATTGCCCACCGCCGTCGCCGCCAGAACCCCGGTGCGCCAATCCGGCCGTATTTCCTGCATCTTCTGAACGGCGGGGTATTTCAAACTCATCGTTGCGATCTGATCCGCCATGCCCAGATCATCGACAATCTGCGCCACCCGTTTTTCAAGCATCTGGTCGTGGCCGTAATACTTCAGCTCGATCAGTACCCTGGCGCGCCCCTTGGCCAGCTCCAGAACATCACGCAGCAGGGGCGTGCGCTGATCGCTGTATTGGGGCGCGAACCAACTGCCAATGTCGATTTTCGACAGGGCCGCAAGGTCACTGTCCCAGACCTTCAGGTCAACGCCGGCCAGTTTCATGAAATCACTGTCATGCACCACGACAATGTCACCATCCCGTGTTTCCTGTACGTCCAGTTCGATCCAGTCCGTGCCATCCTTGATCGCCTTCTCGAACGCCGCCATGGTATTTTCCGGCCTTGCCCCCGCCGCCCCGCGATGGGCAATGATCGTCACGCGATCCTCGGCCCGGACATTATCCAGCAACCTGATTGCCGCCCAACCGGCCCCGCCCGCCAGAACCAGCCCGACACAACCGGCCGTTACCAGACGACGGCGCAGGCTGGCGGCGGCGCTCTTTGGCAGCGGCGCAAGCGGTGTGGCGTCTTCGTAAAACCCGTTCAGCAGCCGCGCCAGCGCCCCCTTGGCAACCGCCGTCAACACCAGCCCCGCCAGCGACCAGATCGCCACAACGATCAACGACAGGCCCAGCGCCATCTTCAACCCCGAGCCCGCGCCAAATGGCACAAGCCGAAAGGCCAGACCGGCCAGCATCCCCAGCCCCGCCGCCAGCGCCAGCCAGATCACCAGCCAGATCACCACCCCTGCCGCCAGCCTTGTGCGCTGTCCCTGCATCCGCTCACTGCTTTGCCGGAACGCGGCCAGGGGGGACACATCGCCAAACACCACCAGATGCAGCGCCAGCGCCCAACCGGAACAAACCCACAGCAAAACCCCGACCATGACCAGCACCAGCACACCAATGATCGCCACCCCGGTCAGAAACTCGGGCGGGCGATAGGTCAGGTAATAGTTGATATCAAACTCGCTCATGTAGGTGCGGGCCACCAACAACCCCAGCCCGACGAACGGCACCACCATCGCCAGCACCCTCAGCACGAACAGAACCGCAAATACCAACAGTTTCCTGGCCCGGCGCAGCACTGCGAACAATGCCAGCCTTGCCGCCGGCCACGGGGCCATCGGCCCGGCACGCAGCACGCCAAGCATCATCGCAAAGCCCCAGACACTGGCCACCAGCAGCACCCCCGACACGCCGACAGCCACAACAAACCCGCCGGGGGTCAGCAGGAACATGGCGATATCCTGATCGGTCAGCGCCGATTGATCGCTTAGCGACACGGCCAACGCGACCAGCCCGGCCAGCAACGGCGCGATCACCGCCCAAGTGACCACCTGCAACACGACCTGCACGGTGACAAAAACCCTGCGGCGTGACCAGGCATCCCGATAGGATTGCCCGACAGCGGAAATATGGCTCATAATCTATCCCTTGTTATTTCCGGCCCCGTCACCGTCACTGTCACTGTGGTGAAAACCCCTGACGCCCAAAGATCGTTCTGCCTCAGGGCCCTTTTTCCAGTTCAGCCGCCAGCCGGAACCCGATACGGGTGACTGGCACTTCCTCGTCGGTCCGGGGCAAGGCACGCAGCATCACGTTCAACTGGCTTACGTGCTGGATAAGCTGGGTTTTGATCCCCATCGAATCGCTGCCATAAAAGGTCACGATATCCGGGTCGAAATACCCCATACCCTCGATCCGCAACACCCCGGCATCGCCGCCGGTAAACCCGATTGCCACCTCTTGTGTCGCATCCAGTTGCGTTTCAAAGTTCTGGATATACAGGATCAGCCGCTCATAGGCCCATTGTGCCGGGCTTTTGGTCTCGGCCTCTCGGGCCACCGCATCGGGCACACAATCCAGCCCCGCACAACTGTCGGGGTCGGCGTGGACCTCGTGCATCTTTGGCTGGGCGTCGGGTTTACTGGCCTTGGCCGCTTTGGTGGTTTTGGTTTTCTTTTTATTCATCGCAACATTTTGCGCGTTATCCGGTGAATACGCAACGCAAGACCCGTTTGTCGCTATTGCTTGCGCTGATACAGCCAGGTGCCATCCCTGCCCCGTGTCCGCACAACATCCCCCGCGTGCCAAAGGTGCATGACATGCGCCACCGCCTCGACCAGCGCGAGACCATAAACATCCCCGCTGATCCGTCGCTTGAACAGCGTGGGAAAACAGGATGCGGCCGACTTTGGACTGTCCAGATGCCCCAGCAGGCGTTTCAGCGCGCCGTGGTGATTGTCGATCAGTTGCCGCATCCTGACCGGCAGGCCGGTAAATGGCAGCTTGTGCCCGCCCAGCACCAGATGATCGGCGTTCGCCAGTTTTGACAGCCTCTCGCAGGCCTCAAGCCAGCCGGCCAGCGGGTCGCCCTCGGGTTCGGTGGCATAAACCCCGACATTGGGACTGATCGACGGCAGGATCTGATCGCCCGAAATCACCAGATTGTCATCCCTGCTCCAGAATGTCGCGTGTTCCGGCGCATGGCCGTTGCCTATGTGGATGTCCCAGACGCGCCCGCCCATGCGGATCGTGTCGCCCTGCTGAATACGCTGAAACCCCAGCGGCATGGGCGCGACAATATCGGCATAGTTGAACGGGCGGTCCTGCTTGCGCTGCGCCAGTATCTCGGGGTCCATGCCCGCACTTTGCCAGAAATCAATGGTTTCGGGCGCAGGCGTGGTATGGCTGTCCAGCACCAGCATCCTGGCAAACAGCCAGGCGGTGCGGGTGGTGATCAGGGTAGCACCGTGTTCGGCCTGAAACCAGCCGGCCAGCCCCACGTGATCGGGGTGGTGATGCGTGACGATGACCCGCTTTACCGGCTTGCCCGCCAGTGGCCCGGCCATCAACTCGCCCCATATCTCGCGGGTCAGGCGCGAATCGAACCCGGTGTCGATCACTGTCCAGCTATCGCCATCATCCAGCGCATAGACGTTCACATGGTCCAGTTTCATCGGCAATGGCAGCCGCATCCACAGCACACCATCCGCCACCTCAATCGCCTGCCCGCGTTCAGGTGGCGTGTCCCAGGGATAGCGCAGGGTCATTCGTGTTGCGCCATCCGCCGTACCGTTTCCTGTGCTGTTTCCTGTGCCGTCCATCCCCCGTCAGTCCCCCGTCAGCCCATTGCCAAATCGTCAATGCTCAGATCGAACAACCCTTCGGCCCCGGCCTGGGCATGGGCCAGAAGGCCCGCGTGTTCCGGCAACATCCTTGTGATATAGAACCTTGCCAGCTTTTCGCGCGGCCCGCCCGGATCGGCCTGTGCGGCGATCAGGTGGTAATGCGCCCCCAGCACCCTTGCAAAGGCGCGCAAATAGGGCACGGCCCCGGCAAACCGGTCGTTCATGTCGCCCTGCCCCACCAGCCATTCAGTCGCCTCGCGCAGGGATTCATTTGCCTGCCATACCACCTCGGCCATTCTGGGGTTGGCGGTGCGCGCGCTTTCGGCGTGGGTTTCGATTTCATCCAGCAGGTGACAGGCGGCCTCTCCGCCGTCCATCATCTTGCGCGCCACAAGGTCCATCGCCTGAATGCCATTGGTGCCCTCGTAAATCGCCGTCACCCTG
>DAOUPC010000180.1 GCA_030626365.1 Paracoccaceae bacterium | reverse complement strand
TGATGCACCGTCTGGCCGATACCCGCGACGGCGATCTGGTCGAAACCTGCGCCCCGGCCCAGGCCGTAATCGCGGCACTGGCAACGCGAATCGCAAACCACGGCGGGGCCGCTATTATCATCGACTATGGCGACTGGCGCTCGCTTGGGGATACGTTTCAGGCGCTGAAGGGGCACAAACCCGTGGGTATTCTGGACGATCCGGGACAGGCTGACCTGACCGCGCATGTGGACTTTGAGGCCCTGGCACAGGCTGCCACAAACGCTGCCACAAACGCCGGATGCGCCCATAGCCGCCTGACGACACAGGGGGTTTTTCTGGAACGCCTGGGCATCACCGCCCGCGCACAAGCCCTGAGCAAAGGGCAGGGTGGCCCGGCGGCGGATACCATCATCGCGGCACATCGGCGGTTGACGCACAGCCAGGAAATGGGAACCCTGTTCAAGGTGCTGGGCCTGTTCCCGGCGCAGACCACCCCACCACCCGGACTGGACCCATGACACTGGAAATTCTTACATCCGACCACCTTTTGCCAACCCGCCACGGGTTCTTCACCCGGCGTGGGGGGGCCTCTTCCGGGGTATTCACGGGGTTGAACTGTGGCTTGGGGTCCACAGATCAGCGGGCCGCGGTCGAGTTGAACCGGGCCCGCGTCGCCGAGGCCATGGAGGTCGCGCCAGAGGCGCTGATTTCGGTTCATCAGGTGCATTCGGCGGATGTGATCACCGTAACAGAACCCCTGGCCACCAAACCGCGTGCCGATGCGCTGGTCACGGCCACGCCGGGGCTGGCCCTGTCAATCCTGACCGCCGACTGCCAGCCGATCCTGTTTCACGATGCCGATGCGCAGGTGATCGGGGCCGCCCATGCCGGGTGGCGCGGCGTGCGTGATGGCGTGCTTGAGGCAACCCTGGACGCAATGGAGGCATTGGGGGCCACCCGCGCCAACACGGTGGCAATCATCGGCCCGGCCATTTCCCAGCCCGCCTATGAGGTCGGACCAGAGTTTCTGGATGCGTTCATCGCCGATAACCCGGACAACGCGCGCTTTTTCGCCAATGGCTCAGAGGGCCGGATGCAATTCGACCTGCCCGGATTTGGCCTGCACCGGTTGCGCCGCGCCGGGACCGGACATGCCGAATGGATCCGCCATTGCACCTATTCGGATGCCGACCGCTTTTATTCCTATCGCCGTGCAACCCACGCCAAAGAGGCCGACTATGGCCGCCTGATTTCGTCCATCCGCCTGTAGTCGGGCGGACTGTGGCTGGCAGGTTTGTGTCGAAATGTGTCAGCCGGGGCTTTAATTGTGCCACATTTCACTTGGCCGGGTTCAATTCACCGCCTGTAATTTCCCGCCGATTATCAACTAAATACTTATTTTGAAACGCATTAACTAATTGGGCGGCCCCACCGCATTTGCGAAATATGACAGGGCGGAAAACCCCCCAATCTCCCTCGTACCGCCAAACCCCTGCCCCAATACAAGGCGAAAGTAACCCCAGGCCAGCAACCGGCCACCCAACAACCCGCCAGGCAGGAGATCACCCACATGAAGCCTTCCACCAGACCCAAGGCCCGCTTTATCAAATCCATCACCGAAGCGGCCCGCCAGAACCAGGCCGAAATGCCCTGGACCCGCGGCACGCACCGGGCTTCGTTTGCTGCCAACCGCCGTACGGATGCGGTTTTGGCGCGGGTGAAAACAGCCTAACCCGAATTTCCATCTGCTTCCTTATGCAAAGGCTGAAGCTTTGCACGAGGGCCCACCGCCGGACGCTGCCTAAATCCGGTCAGGTGAAACCCCACCCCGGCAAACGTCGGGGTGGGACCTTTTTCAACCGCTTCCTTTAACTAATTGTGGCAATATTATGCCTTATTCAAGAAACAAAGCCGCAGTCTATGCCCGCATTGCCCCGTCTCAGGGGTCTAATGTCCATAAAACTTTGACAATTCGAACAATATTTGAACATTACTTCGACAGTACAAATGTTGAACACAAATCAAGTGGCCATTTGTCGTTGCTGGTGGGGGCCAGCGCAGATGCGACCCTATTGAAAGGGCCGATTTAGATGACTATCCCCCATTCTTTGGTGCGCGCGGCGCATCAGGCTGTCGAAACCAATGCTATTCTGCAAGATCCGACGGCTTGGCGTGCACAAAAACGCCCCCAGCTAAGGCGCTATGAAATCAGCGCCCTTCTGGAAAACGGAAACATCGCCCAGACACGCCAACTGGCCCCGGCCCTGCCGCTTTTCGAGGATGCCTTTTGTGCCTTTACCCGTGGGTCACTGGTGGAAACCGAAATGGGACCGGTCGCGATCGAAGACCTGCAACCCGGTGATCAGGTGATCACCACGGACAACCAGGCCGAAACGGTCATGTGGAAAGGCAGCACAACCCTTGTGCCCGGCCGCCCCGGACCGTCCGGGCGCAATCTGCGCCTGACCCGTATCATGGCGGACAGCTTTGGTATGCAGCGCCCGATGTCCTATGTTCTGGCCGGGCCGTCTGCGCGGTTGCTGAACACACCGAACCACCTGCGTGCGCTGACCGGTGGTGCCCAGATGCTGACCCCGGTACAGGAATTCATCGACGGCTCGAACGTGATCGAAACCGCGCCGCCAACCGCGGTTGAGTTGTTTCACATCTGCCTTCCGCGTCATGCCGCGATCCGCGTTGGCGGGTTAGAGTTTGAAACCTATCATCCCGGCACCAACGCCGTGCGCATGATCAGCCACGCGATGCGGTCGCTGTACCTGAACCTGTTTGCCCACATCGATCAGTTGTCTGATTTTGGCCCGCTGGCATACGCGCGCGCCGGCGACGGTCAGGTCGATTCTATTGAGACGGACAACACAATCCACGCCCTTAGCGCCTGATACATTTGCGGGTTCCGGCAGGAACGGAACCCGCAAATGACCCAAACCTGAATCTAAGCGTCCCGGGTCAGCCGTTCTTCGAGCACATCAAAGGGAACGCCCGGTTCATCCTTGGCCCCCCGGATCACCAGCGAGGTCTTGACGCTGGCCACGTTTGGCGTGCTCAGCAACTCTCCGGTCAGAAAGCTTTGGAAACTGCTCAGGTCGGGGGCCACGCATTTCAGGATGAAATCCACCTCACCGTTCAGCATGTGACATTCGCGGACCAGCGGCCAGTTGCGGCACCGCTCTTCAAAGGCGCTCAGTTCATTCTCGGCCTGGCTGTCCAACCCGACCATGGCAAAGACCTGCACCTCAAAACCCAACTCGCGCGCGTTCACCTCGGCATGATAGCCACGGATCAGCCCGGATTCCTCAAGCGTTCTGACCCGGCGCAGGCAGGGCGGCGCCGAAATACCGACCCGTCTGGCCAATTCGACATTGGTCATGCGCCCATCGGCCTGTAGTTCCGACAGAATCTTGCGATCTATCGGGTCCAAACGTGTTGCCACCATAAAATACCCTCCCGGAATTGCGTTTCTTATAACAGCACCGGTGGTGTACGCAATAATATTTCGCGCAAGCGCAATAATGTTCCGTATCGTTAGCCTTCTTTGGGTGCGCCCATGGCGGCCACCATGCCACGCCCATACCAGAACAGGGGTTTAAGCCGCCCGGCGCGATGGCTATATGCACATCCGGTGGCGGGATGATCCCATCACCAAAGCTGCATCGGGGATGTCATGACCAAGACACGTCACACCAGAGTTCTGATTATCGGGTCCGGCCCTGCCGGGTATACGGCCGGCATCTATGCCAGTCGCGCCATGCTGGAACCGATTCTGGTGCAGGGGATCGAACCGGGTGGCCAGCTGACCACCACAACCGAGGTCGAAAACTGGCCCGGCGACACCGAGGTGCAAGGCCCCGACCTGATGCTGCGAATGCAGGACCACGCCAAATCGATGGGCTGCGAGATCATCGGCGATATCATCACCGATCTGGATATGTCCGCCCGTCCCTTTACCGCCAAAGGCGACAGCGGCACCATTTACACCGCCGATGCGGTGATCCTGGCAACCGGCGCACGGGCCAAATGGCTGGGGCTGGAATCAGAAGAGAAATTCAAGGGCTTTGGCGTATCCGCCTGCGCCACCTGCGACGGGTTCTTTTATCGCGGTCAGGAAATCGTGGTGGTCGGGGGCGGCAACACCGCCGTGGAAGAGGCCCTGTTCCTGACCAATTTCGCCAGCAAGGTAACGCTGATCCACCGGCGCGACGAACTGCGTTCGGAAAAGATATTGCAGGACCGCCTGCTGAAGAACCCCAAGATCGAACCCCTGTGGTTTCACACCCTGGAAGAGGTGCTCGGCACCGAAAACCCGCTGGGCGTCGAGGCCGTGCGCGCAAAGCACGTGGAAACCGGCGAAATCACCGAAATTCCCTGCAAGGGCGTGTTCATTGCCATTGGCCACGCCCCGGCCAGCGAGTTGGTCAAGGATACACTTGAAACGCACATGGGGGGCTATGTCGTGACCAAACCGGGCAGCACCGAAACATCCGTGCCCGGCATATTTGCGGCCGGTGATCTGACCGACCACGCCTATCGTCAGGCGGTGACCAGCGCCGGCATGGGCTGTATGGCCGCGCTGGACGCAGAACGGTTTCTGGCCGGCCAGGAAGATTAAAGCGTTTCGCGTCTGATTTGAAAAGTGTCAGCCCCCGCCGTGGGTGGGGGCCGACATTGAGGGTCAACATTGGGGGCCGGCATTACGACAGCCAAGGTCGCCATGCGCGCTCCACTGTGTGATGGAAATTCGACCTATTTCCGACCCGTCGCCACATTGACGGCATCCGGGTAAATGATCTGGTTCCCTACGGTATAGCTTTTGAGTGTATCGGCAACGTCATTAATCAGCCGCTCTTTTTTCTCATCCGGTAGGTTATGAAAGGCATCGGCGATTGGCATCGACCCAAGATGAAGCGGCACAAATTCCGCGGCCAAGGGAACTTTGATTGATAACTCTTGGCGAATGACAGCAACATTGTGAAACCCGGCTTTGGCAAAACTTTGCCTGAGCGTATCCGCCGATGGTGTTTCTCGCTGGCTGCGCTGTTTATTGGCAATCTCGGGCGAAATGTATTTTGCCACGGCAGAACAGATGGCTTCGGTATAGACGCTGTGCCCATCCCAGATAGACATCGCGATACGCCCCCCAGGCGCGAGAACTCGAAAAAACTCTTTCAGGGCAGCGGGTTGATCTGGAAAATAGTGGTAGCCATGTTGGGATATGATGGCATCAAATGTGCCCGGCGCAAGTCCGGTTCCAGTGACGTCGCCCTCGGTCCAACTGATGTCTATATCTGGTGCCAGTTCACGTGCCTTCGCAAGCATACCCGCATTGATGTCCAGGCCAGTGACCTGCCCGCCAGCCCCGACATCGCGCTTGGCTATCCGGGTGGTGACGCCGGTGCCGCACGCAACATCAAGAACGCATTCGCCGGGTTTAAGTGACACGAGTGTTAGCAAGGCGTCGGCCCAGCGTGCCATCCACAGCGGCACCATGGTGTTTTCATAGATTTCTGGCGCGCTACCTGAAAGCTGAAACGACATCAAATTCCTCCTGGTCAAATCATCCCGAAGTGTATTGCATAGTTCGAAGGTATATTCGTTGATGCTAAGAGGAGGACAGGCAAACGTCAACTTTGCCCCCCCACAACCGCCATTCGCCTTTTACCATTTCTGCCCCCTCAGCCCGGCACCCCGCACCCGGAAACCCCACACATGCCTTGACGGGTTGCACGACGGGCCGCACAGTTCGCCCAGACATTCACGGCAGGCAGGTAGGCAATTGGGCGTCCTTTGGCGGGGCAGTTGGACAACAAGAATTCGCATCGCCTCGGGGTTGGTGCTGTTTGTCTTTGCGCTTTTTCATTTTCTGAATATCGGGCTGGGGCTGTTTTCGTCCCAGGCGATGGAACAGGCCCAGACGTGGCGTCAGGTGTTCACCCGCAGCCTGCCGGGCGAGGTGATCCTTTATGCCGCGATGATGGCCCATGTCGGGCTGGCCATCGCCCGGCTGGCCGGGCGGCGGACCCTGCGCATGCCGCTTTGGGAGGCGGTGCAGATATCGTTGGGCCTGCTTGTGCCGCTGCTGATGATCAAACACATCGTGCATACGCGCGTCGCGCATCAGGTGTTTGGCGTGAATGATGATTTCGGCTATATCAGCGTGCT
>DAOUPC010000083.1 GCA_030626365.1 Paracoccaceae bacterium | reverse complement strand
CGGCGGCAGAACATCGATCGACCGCACCCGGTCCAGCCCCATCCAGAACACCACAAGGTATTTGCTGATCTGGTCGATCAGCAAAGCCCCAATGGATGTTTGGATCAGCAGGCGCATCTAAGGTCTTTCCCTTTTAGTGCCGGATTAGTGCCGGAAATGGCGCATACCAGTGAATACCATTGCCAACCCGGCCTCGTCGGCGGCGGCGATAACTTCGTCATCACGCATCGACCCGCCCGGCTGGATCAGCGCCGTTGCCCCGGCCTCGGCCGCCGTGATCAGCCCGTCGGCAAAGGGAAAGAACGCATCCGATGCCACGACACTGCCTTGCGTCAGCGGTGCGGCCAGCCCCATTGCATCGGCCATATCCTGCGCCTTGCGCGCCGCAATGCGGGTGCTGTCAACGCGGCTCATCTGGCCGGCACCGACGCCCACGGTGGCGCGGTCCTTAACATAGATGATCGCATTGGATTTGACGTGCTTGGCCACGGTCCAGGCAAACAGAAGGTCGGCCAGTTCGGCCTCGGATGGCGCGCGTTTGGTGACCACCTTCAGGTCATCGGCGGTAATATGTCCGGTGTCCTTGTCCTGCACCAGAAACCCGCCCGAAACCTGCCGGAAGGTACGTGCCACCGTCATCGGATCGGCCAACCCCCCGGTGGTCAGCAGGCGCAGGTTCTTTTTGGTCGCAAATATGCGCCGCGCGTCCTCGTCCGCGTCCGGGGCAATCACCACTTCGGTGAATATGCCGGTAATCTCGCTTGCCGTTTCCCCGTCCAGTACCTGATTAAGCGCGATGATCCCGCCAAACGCACTGGTGCGGTCGCAATCAAAGGCCCGTGTGTATGCCTCTTTCAGCGTCTTGCCCGTGGCCACGCCACAGGGGTTGGCGTGCTTGATGATGGCACAGGCCGGACCGGCATCAATGGCAAATTCACTGACCAGTTCAAACGCCGCATCGGTGTCGTTGATGTTGTTATAGCTTAGTTCCTTGCCCTGATGCTGGCGCGCTGTGGCGACGCCGGGGCCCGCATTGCCATCGGTATAGAACGCCGCCGTCTGATGCGGGTTTTCCCCATAGCGCAGGGTTTGCGCCAATGTTCCGGCAAAGGCCCGGCGGCGGGGGGCTGGCACGCCAATCGCCCCGGCCATCCAGGTTGAAACGGCCGCATCATAGGCGGCAGTGCGCGCATAAGCGACCTGTGCCAGCTTACGGCGGAATTTCGGGCAGGTGGCCCCGTCGTGCTGGTCCATATCACCCAGCAGTTTATCGTAATCCTGCACATCCACCACGACCGTGACAAAGGCGTGGTTCTTGGCCGCCGCGCGGATCATCGCCGGGCCGCCAATATCGATGTTTTCGATGCAGGTGTCATAATCGCCACCCTTGGCCACGGTTTCCTCGAACGGATACAGGTTGACCACCAGCAGATCGATCGCGCCGATGCCATGCTGTTTCATTGCCGCCAGGTGATCGTCATTGTCGCGCAGCGCCAGCAACCCGCCATGCACGCCCGGATGCAGCGTCTTGACCCGTCCATCCATCATTTCGGGAAAACCAGTCACGTCCGCCACATCGCGCACGGTCAGCCCCGCATCACGCAGCGCCGCCGCCGACCCCCCGGTGCTAAGCAGTTCAACCCCGCGCCCAACCAGCGCCTTTCCCAGATCAACCAGGCCGGTCTTGTCGGATACAGAAAGCAATGCGCGGCGAATGGGGGGCATATGGGTCATAACGTGGGGATCTCCTGGCTGGCAGCCGTTAGTATTCCAGTTCGTCCCGGTTCAGATCGCGTATGGCAATCGCAGTGTCCTGCGCCTTGCTTAACGACCACCGGATGCGGGTCGCATACTCCATTGCCCGCCCGGATAGAACGATCTGTTTTGTCGCGCGCGGCTTTAGACGGCCATTTTCCAGGTAAACGCTTGGCTCTAGTGATAAATCAAATTTTCCATCATGGCGGAAAACCCAGATTTCACCGCTTTTCTGGGCCATCGACACCGCCGCGCCACCCAGATCAAGGGCCGCGTCCACCTCGGGATGCAGGTGCAGGCGGATGTCAAAACTGATTCCGGTCAATCGGGTGGCATCCAACGCCTTGTCGAACCGCCGCTTGGCGCCATCCTCCAGCGCCAGCAGCATGTCCTCGCCCACCATGCCACGCCCGTCAAACGCCAGTTCCAGCGTGCGCGCATGGGTCAGGCCAAACTTGCGTTCATACCCATCATGCCCGCCCTGAAACCGTATGCCATCAGCCATGTCCGACATTTCGACCGGCACATGCCCTGGCCCGTCAATCAGCAATTCCTGTGCCGTTCCCCTTTCGGCCCCCCCCAGGCTGGCGCTCGAGTGGCCCTCCAGGCAAAGGGTCGAATGCGATGGCGTGGCCCGCCCGGCGCGCCGCCATTCCAGCCCGAAAGAGGCCCCCGAACCGCAATTGACCACCAAAGGGCGCCGCCCCGAGGTCAGTTCAAACGCCAGGGTCGATGCATGGCCATTGCCCGACGCCGCGCCGCCGGGTGGCGGGCTGGCATCGACGATGACACTGGTGCGTCTGGCCGAAAGGCGGGCATAGCCCATCGACAGCCCCTTGGCCTGATGCGGTTTGACGTGGCTTGCCGCCAGCGCGTGATCCAATCGCCCCTCTAAGCCGCGTCCACCACCGTGAAACCGCGCCAACCCGCCATCAGCATGGCGCAGCACACGCAGCGTCGGCGCGATACGCTCGATCGCGGCGGTGTGGGCTGGCGGTGCCCCGCGCCCGGCCTCGTGCAGGGCGGCAGCGGCCCAGGTCAGCAGGGTGAATACCTCAAGCAACTCTTCCGGGTTGCGGGTCGGCAACCCGCCCTGTTCGTTGATCTGGCTGTCACATTCATGGGCCAGCGCACGCACCGCCGGATCGGCCAGATCTTCGCGACCCTCAAGCGACAGTCCGGCATATATCAACCCGGTCAGCGCCTCGAACCGGGGCAGGCCCGGTGCCGCCCCATGCCAGCGCTTGCTAAGAAACCAGGTCTGGCGTGTAAGGGTGGTGAAGAACGCGGCACTGGCGTCGCTATCCTGACCGCGCAGCAGGAATATCGCATGGTTGATCCAACGGATCACCCGGCGCCCGGTCAGGTCCGGGGTCCAGCCCGGCCCCTGCCCCGCGCCATAGGTATGCATCCAACCCCTAAGCCAGTCCTGCGCCTTGGCCCGCGCGGCATGGTCCCCCACTGCCGCCAGATCATCCAGCCAGCCAAACCCATGCCGGTCCGCGTCAAATGCCGCATCCGGGGCCTGAATTTCCCAAATATCCGTACCCGGCACATCCACCAGATAGCCCGCAAACAGCAGGTTCCCGGCAATCAGTTGACGGCCACGGGCAAAACTGCCGATTGTGCGGGGCTCTGGCTGCGACACAAAACCGGTCGCCGCCTTCTGACGCCGGCTTGCCCGCGCATAGAAACGGTTTAAAAATCCGGTTTGCCAATTGGCGAAAGTTTCGGAACGGGACATGATGCTCTGCCTTGTTACGCTCTTTGGCGTTTGGCGTGACCATACCCTGCCCCGACCCCGAAGTCACCGGCGAAACTTGGTCCTTGATAAGTTCAGGTGGCTTTGCGCAGACAGGCGATGTAAAACCCGTCCATTCCGCCCCATTCAGGCCAGTAATCCGGGCGCAGGCGCAGCCCCCCCTCAGAGGTTATCCAACCCGGATCAACCCCCTTCAGGGCCAGCGCATCACGATCCACCGACATATCGGGATTTGCCCCAAGCGCCTGATCGATCTGCACCTCGCCTTCGTCGGGCAACAGTGAACAGGTGCAGAAAACCATCCGCCCGCCCGGCTTTAACAGGGTCCAGGCGTGGGCCAGCATCTGTGCCTGCAAGGCAATCAGCGCGCCAAATTCCGACCCGTCCTTGGCATGTGGCAAATCAGGGTGACGTCTGATCGTGCCGGTTGCCGAACACGGCGCATCCAGCAGGATCGCGTCATAGCCCCCCTGATGCGTCAGCGCATCACCCACCACGATTTCGGCGCTCATCCCGGTGCGTTCAAGGTTTTCCTCGACCCGCCGCATCCGGCCTGCCGATATGTCCAGGGCCACCACATCGGCCCCGGCTGCGACCAGTTGCATGGTCTTTCCGCCCGGCGCGGCACACAGATCAAGAACCCTTTCGCCCGCCTTCGGGGCCAGAACCATGGCCGGCAACGCAGCGGCGGCATCCTGAACCCACCAATCCCCCGCATCATACCCCGGCAGGGCAGACACCTGACCGGGCGTGGCCAAGCGCAGGCTGCCAGTGGGCAATTCCTGCGCCCCCAGCGCATCCACCCCGGCCCCCGGCTTGGGCGTAATGTCCAGTGGCGCACCGGCAAAATGCGCCAGTTCCATTGCCGCCACGGGCGCAGCCCCCCAGGCCTGCGCCAGCGGTTGCCGCAGCCATTTCGGCAAACGGGGCGGGCGCAAGGCCCCCCATGCATCCGGGCCATCCGCGGCGATCTTGCGCAGCACGGCATTGACCAGCCCCTTCAGCTTGGCGTTTCTTTTATGGGCCCCGACAATCCCGACCATCGCGTTGACCACCCCATGCGCGGCCTCGCCCTGGCACAACTCGATTGTGCCCAGCCTTAGCGCATTACGGACGGTCAGGGGCGGGTGCTTGCGCAGATGTTTGTGCAACAGGCGGTCGGCGCGCTCCAGCCCTCTCAGGGTTTCGCTGGCCAGCCTTTGGGCGCGGGCCCTGTCATCGCCGGGCAAATGATCCAGCGCCCCGGCCCCCAGACATTCAGACAGCAACCGCCCCTCGCCCAAAACCTGATCCAACAGGTAGATCGCGCTGCGCCTGGCTGGTATTCCCGCCTCTGTTCCCGCATCGGCCATGTGCCGCTCCTGAATTGTTGTCACTGCCTTGCCTCTGGCAGAAGGGGGCGTATATCACAGGCACAGCGCAAAGGAACCCGGCATGAGCGACCCAAACGACCCAGGCAATCAACCCGACCTGCCCGCCCTGCCCCCGGCCGCACGCCGCGCCCTGGCCGAGGCCGAGGCCCGCCGCAAAGCCGCCACCCAGGCAGCCCCCCCCACGGAACTGGGCGGGCGCGACGGACCGGACCCGGTCCGCTTTGGCGACTGGGAGAAAAAAGGCATCGCCATCGACTTTTGAAAACCGGGCGCACGCCGCCCCCTGCCTCTGGCCCCGCCCCTACACCGGCAATGCCGTGGTCTTGAACACGGTCCTCAGAGCAAATGAACTTTGCATCTGTGACACACCGGGAAGCCGCGCCAGATGCTGGCGGTGAATACGGGCAAAGTCGTCGGTATCTTCGGCCACCACCTTCAGGATGTAATCCGCCGACCCGGCCATCAGGTGACACTCCAGAACATCCGGTATGCGTGAAACCGCCCTCTCGAACGCATCCAGCACCTCGTCTGCCTGCCCTTGCAGGGTGATTTCAACGAACACCGTGGTCGGCACCGCCATCTTTCTGGCATCCAGCAGCGCAACATAGCCCCTGATATACCCGTCCGCCTCAAGCCTCTGCACCCGGCGATGACAGGCCGAGGGCGACAGGTTGACCTTTTCAGACAGGTCCGCATTGGACATTCTGCCCGTTTTTTGTAGTGCCGACAGAATCCGCCGATCCGTTGCATCAAGGCCCATAGGCGCACATCCTTTGCGTTTGACATGGGATATCCCGAATATTCTTCGACAATTACCCCCATTCTTCGGCAAAGATATCACAGAAATTGCAGGGATGCCCGCCTATATTCCGAACAGTTTATGTATTTGTGTAGCAGAGGAAACGCACATGAAAATCGGGTGCCCCAAGGAAATCAAACCGCAGGAGTTTCGCGTCGGCATGACACCGAACGCGGCGCAAGAGGCCATCTCTCATGGCCACAAAGTGGTGATTGAAACCATGGCCGGAACCGGGTCGGGCTTTGACGATGCCGCCTATGTCGCGGCAGGGGCCACCATCGTGCAAACCGCCGAGGAAGTGTTCGCCACCGCCGACATGATCGTCAAGGTCAAGGAACCGCAAGCCATTGAACGCAAGATGCTGCGCGAAGACCAGATCCTGTTCACCTATCTGCACCTTGCCCCCGACCCCGACCAGACCCATGACCTGCTGGCATCGGGCTGTACCGCGATTGCCTATGAAACCGTGACGGACCGGGCCGGTGGCCTGCCCCTTTTGGCCCCGATGTCCGAAGTTGCGGGCAAACTGGCCCCACAGGTTGGGTCCTGGACCCTGCAAAAGGCCAATGGCGGACGTGGCGTTCTGATGGGCGGCGTTCCCGGTGTTGGCCCGGCGCAGATTGTGGTGATCGGCGGCGGTGTTGTTGGCACCCACGCGGCGCGCGTCGCGGCGGGCATGGGGGCGGATGTTACCGTGCTGGACCGGTCTTTGGCGCGGATGCGTTATCTGGATGACGTGTTTGGCGGGGTGTTCAAGACCTCTTATGCCAGCGCGGGCAACACAAGCGAACTGATCGCGCAGGCGGATATGGTTATTGGTGCGGTTCTGGTACCGGGTGCCGCCGCCCCCAAACTGGTCAGCCGGGCGCAACTGTCGATCATGAAACCGGGTGCGGCCATTGTTGATGTCGCCATTGATCAGGGCGGGTGCTTTGAAACCTCGCATGCCACCACCCATCAGGACCCGATCTATGAGGTGGACGGGATCATGCATTATTGCGTGGCCAACATGCCCGGCGCGGTTGCGCGCACATCAACCATCGCGCTTGGCAATGCAACCATGCCGTTCCTTTTGGCGCTGGCTGACAAGGGTTGGAAACAGGCGTGCCGGGATGATGAACACCTGATGAATGGCCTGAACGTCCACGCCGGTCAGCTTACCTATTACGCGGTGGGCAAGGCGCTGGGGATCGACGTTGTGTCCCCTCAGCTTGTGATCAAAGGATAGGATCGGGCATAAGCTCAGGGCCAGTTGCCGTGAAAACGGCCTGGCCTATCTATTCGCGCAAACCCGTGCGCGCCAAAATAATCACGCTGCCCCTGAATCAGATTGGCGGTGCCACGGGCCTGTCGGATCGTGTCAAACCAGCCCAGTGATGCCGCCAGTGACGGCACCGCCAATCCGGCCTGCATCGCCCCGCCCACCACCTGGCGCAGCGCCGCGACATTGGCGTTCAGCAAATCACTTATGGTGGGCGACAGGATCAGCCGCCCCATGTGCGGGCCTGCCGCAAGGGCGGCGGCCAGATCATCCAGAAGGGCCGACCGGATAATGCACCCGGCGCGCCAGATTTCAGCGATCCGGGCCAGATCAAGCGACCAGTCAAAGTCATCCGAGGCCGCCCTTAGTATGTCAAACCCCTGCGCATGTGCCAGAATACGCCCGGCCAGCAATGCCTGCGCCATCGTGTCAGGGTCCGGGGCCGCCATGTTTCCCGCCTTTGGCCCGACCAGTACCTGCGCCGCTGCACCGCGAACGTCCTGCCCTGCCGACCATGCACGCGCACCGACCGCCGCCTCGATGGTGCTGGCCGACTGGCCCAGTTTCAGGGCCTCGATCACGGTCCAGCGCCCGGTGCCTTTCTGCCCGGCGGCGTCAACGATCACGTCAACCACCGGCACGCCTGTATCAGGGTCAATGGCCCCCAGCACTGCACTGGTTGCCTCGGTCAGGAACGAGGCCAGCGGGCCATTGTTCCACGCGCCAAACTGCGCCCCGATCCGCCCGGCATCCCAACCCGCCCCATCACGCAGCAGCCCATAGACCTCTGCGATCATCTGCATGTCGGCATATTCGATGCCGTTATGTACCGTTTTGACAAAATGCCCGGCACCGTCCGGCCCAACACGCGCCACGCAAGGGTCGCCCTCAAAGCGCGCGGCAATTGCCTCGGTCATGGGTTTCAAGCGTGCCCAGCCCGCCGCGCTGGCCCCGACCATCATCGATGGCCCGTGCCGTGCGCCCTGTTCACCGCCCGACACCCCCATGCCGACATATTCCAGCCCATCCGCTGCCAGATCTGCGCTGCGCCTGATGGTATCGCGGAAATCGGCATTGCCCGCATCAATGATCATGTCCCCCGGTTCCAGCAAGCCCCGCGTCTGCGCGATCATTGCATCCATGGGTGCCCCGGCAGGGATCATGAACAGGACAGCACGGGGGCGGGCCAGAAGGGCGATGAATGACGTAAGATCAGGCGCGGGCAAAAGGTGATCCGCCAGCGGGCCGGCAGCATCGACAAAGGGCGCGATCCAATCGGCTTCGCGGTTGGTCACAGCAACAGAAATACCCTGTTCGGCCAGGTTCAGCGCCAGTGCGCTGCCCATTGTGCCCAGCCCGTAAACCCCGATCTGTGCTTTGTGCATTGCCTTACCTTGCCTTCATACCGCGCGCTGAAAATCAGGCGCGAACCTTATCTTGGCACCATGCACAGCCCCGGCACAAGGGACCACGGGCCGCAGGACAAATCCTGATATTGGTCTTGCGGGACCACCCACAAGGCACTAGGCGCGGGACAACGCAAGCAACCGGAGACCGAATCATGGTCGATGAACCGCAAGGCAGCCCGTGGAAAACCCTGGACAAGGATCTTAAGCGGATCGTCCAGATGGAATATGCGACCGCTTATGTGTCGCGGCCACTGGTCGGACCGGGCATCGCGCTGGCCTTTATCGTCATGGCCGGGCTGGCCGCGGCGATTTTGCTGGGGCAGTTTCCGGTCAACATGGTCGTGGTCTCGGCAGCCATTTTCGGGGCCTATATGGCGATCAACATCGGGGCCAACGATGTTGCCAACAACATGGGGCCGGCGGTGGGGGCCAATGCGCTGACCATGGGCGGCGCGATCGTCATCGCCATAATCGCCGAAAGCGCCGGGGCGTTGCTGGCGGGGGGGGATGTGGTTTCGACCATCTCCAAGGGTATTATTGACCCAAGCGCCATGCGAACCGCAGAGGTTTTCATCTGGGCGATGATGGCCGCGCTGATTTCAGCCGCATTGTGGGTCAACCTGGCAACCTGGATCGGCGCGCCGGTCTCGACCACGCATTCGGTGGTCGGCGGGGTGATGGGGGCCGGTATTGCAGCGGCCGGATTTAGCGCCGTGAATTGGCCGATGATGGGCAAGATTGCCGCCAGTTGGGTGATTTCACCGGTTCTGGGCGGTGTGGTTGCGGCCATGTTGCTGGCACTGATCAAGTCGCGCATCATCTATCAGGAAGACAAGATCGCCGCCGCGCGGCGCTGGGTGCCGATACTGGTCGGTCTTATGGCCGGGGCATTTTCCGCCTATCTGGCGCTGAAAGGGCTTAAGCGGGTCATCAAGATCGACACCGACACCGCACTGATAATTGGCGCGGCCAGTGGCATCCTGATCTGGGCCGTAACCGTTCCGCTGATCCGGCGGCAGGCGCAGGGATTGGAGAACCGCAACAAGTCGCTGAAAACCCTGTTTGGGGTGCCTTTGGTGGTATCGGCGGCATTGTTAAGCTTTGCACATGGGGCCAATGACGTGGCCAACGCGGTTGGACCACTGGCGGCAATCGTCCACGCGACCGAGTTTGGCGATTTCGCCGCCAAGGTGGAAATTCCCATGTGGGTCATGGTGATCGGCGCGTTCGGCATTTCCTTTGGCCTGTTCCTGTTTGGTCCAAAACTGATCCGTATGGTCGGTAGCCAGATAACCAAGCTGAACCCGATGCGGGCCTTTAGCGTGGCCCTGTCGGCGGCCATCACGGTGATCATCGCTTCTTGGCTGGGCCTGCCTGTTTCATCGACACATATTGCCGTGGGCGGGGTGTTCGGGGTTGGATTTTTCCGCGAATGGCACATGGAAAAGCGCCTGCGCAAATCCAGCCTGTCACGACCCGAGGCCAAGCGGCGCGCGCCCGAAGAGCGCCGCCGCCGCAAGCTGGTCCGCCGGTCGCATTTCATGACCATCATCGCCGCCTGGGTAATTACCGTGCCAGCGGCTGCAATT
>DAOUPC010000273.1 GCA_030626365.1 Paracoccaceae bacterium | reverse complement strand
CGCAGCACATCACGCGCCCATATCGCCGCGCGCATTTCCGGGTTGCGTCGCACGTGCCAGATGGCAAAATCCTTGCCTTCCGGGGCGTTGCGCGACAGGTGGCGGGCCTGCGCCGGGGTGATCGGGTCGGGACAGCCGGGCAGGGGGTGACCCACCAGTTTCAGGTCGTAATCCTTTGCCTGTTGGCGGATCACAGTGGCGGCGGTGGCCGACTCGCCGGTAAAGTTACGGTTGAAGTTGGTGACAAACAGTTCAGTCATCTGGTGTCTCAAGGTCAAGCGCCGCGCACAGGGTTTCAACCACGTGATCCAGCACCGCCTGTTGCGATTGCACGAAATCCGCCGCTGCCGTGCGGGCCTTTGTCAGTGCGCCGGCATCCGTCAGCCACAGGGCGACCGCCTGGGCCAGTTGATCGGCATCCGCCACCTCGATGGCCCCACCGGATGTTATCAGGGGCGTATAGGTTTCGGCAAAATTGGCCACATGCGGGCCGGTGATGACCGCGCCGCCTGCCTGTGCGGGTTCAAACGGGTTGTGCCCGCCAATCACCTCAAGTGAGCCACCCAGAAACACGATCGGGGCAAGGGCATACCATGTGCCGGTTTCGCCCAATGTGTCGGCCAGATAGACTTGGGTGTCGGGTTTCAGGGCCTCGTGCGTGCTGCGCCGGGCCTGGGTCATGCCTGTGTCGGTGATCAGCGCGGCCACCGCGTCGCCGCGCAGGGGGTGACGCGGGATCAGCAACAGCAAAAGATCGGGAAAACGGGCCAGAAGGGTGCGGTGGGCGGCAAGCACCACCGCCTCTTCGCCCGGATGGGTCGAACTGGCAATCCACACGGGTCGCCCCCCCAGATCGGTGCGAATACTGGCCAGAGCATCGGTATTCACCGGCAAAGGGGCCGAGGTGGATTTGAGGTTGCTGCCCACCGTGACCCGTCCCGGATCGGCCCCCATCGCCAACAGGCTGTCAGCCACCTGACGGTTCTGGGTCAGCATCAGATCAAACCGGTCCAGAATGAAACGCGCCGTTTCAGGGCGCTTTTGCCAACTGCGTGCCGATTTTGCCGATAGCCGCGCGTTCAGCAGCGCCAATCGCACCCCGGCGGCGTGACCATCTGTCAGCATCAGCGGCCACAGCTCACTTTCCACGAATATTCCCGCGGCGGGGCGCCAATGGGCATAGAACCGGCGCAATGGCCCGGTCGCATCCAGCGGTGCGAACTGGTGCCTTGTGCGGGGCGGCATCCGGCGGGCGATCAGATCGGCCGAGGTGGCGGTGCCGCTGGTGATCAGGAACTCTGCCTCGGGCAGGCGTTCACCCATGCGGGTGATCAGCGTCAGCACCGACAGGCTTTCGCCGACACTGGCCGCGTGAAACCAGATCAGCGGCCCCCCAAGGCAGGGTGGACGGGGCAGGCTGGCATTGCCCAGACGTTCGTGGATGCGCGCCGCCGCCACCCCGTGATCGCGCAGCTTGCGCGAAACCGAGCGATAGACAAACGGGATAATCAGCCCGGTGAAAAACCGATAAAGACGCAACAGCAGCGTTGGTGCGCCGCCCCCCCCGGACATCAGCCGCCTGTGTGGCTCATGTGGCGCGACATCTGACCATCCTGCTTTTGCCGGGAATAGTCGAAATCATGGCCTTTGGGTTTATGTTCGATTGCCGCGCGGATGGCCTGGCGCAGGGGTTCTTCGGTGTCGTGATGGGCGCGCAGCGCATCGCGCAGGCTGGCGTTGTCCTCTTGCCCCAGACACATGAACAATTCACCCGTGCAGGTCAGCCGCACGCGGTTGCAGCTTTCGCAGAAATTATGGCTGATCGGGGTGATAAAGCCGACCTTCTGGCCGGTTTCCTCAAGCCGCACATAACGTGCGGGGCCACCGGTGTTTTCCGGCAAATCCGTGATCTTATAGGTTTCGTCATATTTTGCGCGCACCTCATCCAGCGACCAGAACTGGCCCAGACGGCTTTCGGGGCCCATGTCTTCGCCCATTGGCATGACCTCGATCCAGGTCAGGTCCATGTCGCGGCTGGCGCACCATTGGGTGATGGCGGGCAGTTCGTCTTCGTTGAAGCCCTTTAGCGCCACGGCGTTTATCTTGATCCTCAGACCGGCCTTTTGCGCCGCATCAATACCGTTCAGCACCTGTTTCAGCCGGCCCCAGCGGGTGATCTCGGCGAACTTTGCCTCGTCCAGCGTATCAAGCGACACGTTCACCCGGCGCACCCCGGCACCATAAAGGTCATCGGCATATTTATGCAGTTGTGATCCGTTGGTGGTCAGGGTCAGTTCCTTTAGCGCGCCACTGTCCAGATGCCGGGTCATCGAGCGGAAAAAGCTCATGATGCCACGACGCACCAAAGGTTCGCCCCCGGTGATGCGCAACTTTTGCACGCCAAGGCCGACAAAGGTCGAACACATGCGGTCCAGCTCTTCCAGGGTCAGCAGCTCTTTCTTGGGCAGAAAGGTCATGCTTTCGGACATGCAATAGACACAGCGAAAGTCACACCTGTCGGTGACGGATACGCGCAGATAGGTGATCGCGCGGGCGAAGGGATCAATTAACGGAGCATTCATGCAGGTACAGGTAAAGCGCGGGGTGCGTGGCGGCAAGGGGGATGTGACAAATCCGGGGTGCGGCGGCGTGCGCGGTGCTGCCCTTTTGTGCTGCTTGTTCCCCGGGCCGACACCGCCTAGGGTCATTGCATGCGATATCTGATGATCCTGGCCCTTTTATTGCCCTCGGCCTGTGGCCTGATGCGGGGGGCCGTTGATGCGATCACCCCGGCACCCGATTCGGCGTCTGATTCGGTTGCTGATCTGGTGGATGATCCGGCCCTGACCGGGCAGGACGACCTGCCAGAGACCGCACCAAATGAAACCACGCCAGATGAACCCGCCCCCCCGGAAGGGGCAGGCACGGGTCTGGGCGGCCCCGCGATCACCGTGGCCGGGCTGGGCGATCCGTCGCGCCCCGGTATGTGGCTGGAAACACCGCTAGTGCAGGCCAAAGGGCAGGGACAGGTACGGCTGGTGTCGGGTGGGGCGCTGGTATCTGTGACCCTGTTGCCGGCCCCGGGCGAGGCATCGGCAGGCAGCCGGTTATCGCTGGCCGCGATGCGCGCATTGGGTGCCCCGCTGACCGAACTGGTCGAACTGGATGTGGTGCCCGGCGGGTGACCCTAAGCACGCTCTGAATACCCGGATGTGGTTTGAAGAAATGCCAGCCCCCGCCCGGGTGGGGGCCTGCGTTACAACTGCCAAGCCCACCATGTTGCGAACACCATAGAACAAATCAACCACGTGCACCGGGTCAAAGCCCCCGCCGTGGGGCGGGCGGTGGCTGGCATTTCTTCAAAATTCCCGGAT
>DAOUPC010000251.1 GCA_030626365.1 Paracoccaceae bacterium | reverse complement strand
CTGGTGCAGTTTCATGTTCAGGGTCAATCCACGCTTGCCATCGCGGCCCAGGACCCAGAGCCGCTGTGGTGGGCGATGATGCACGGGGTTCACAACCTGGATTTGCCGTACCCGTGGCTGAACGTGGCATCATCCGCAATATTCTTTTTGGGCATTCACATATTGGCCCGCCGCCAGCCAGATCCGCTTGGGTTTCTTGTTCTTCTGTTTCCGATTCTGATCATCAATATGCCGATGTCAGGCATCCGGCAGGGGATTGCGATCGGGATCATGTGTATTGCCTTTGTTGCTTACATGGACAAAAGGATGATCTGGTTCCTTTGCTGGACGTTGCTTGCCAGCCTCTTTCATAACAGCGCCATGGTCTTTTTGTTGCTTACCCCCCTTGTCGGGGGGGCGTTTTCGAAAAAGCGCCTTTTTGTGGCGCTGCTTCTCGCGATTCCGGGCACTTTCATAATACTAAGTGGCGAAGCCGCCGAACTGGCGAACACCCGCTATATAGACACCGGGATCGATGCCGCCGGGTCTGCATTTCGGGTGTCTCTTCTTTTGATTACGGGTCTTGCCTATTTCCTGATGCTGCGCAGGAAATGGATGTGGACATTCCCCAAGGACTATTCGCTGGTCAGCATCGGGGCCCTTATGATGGTGATCATGGTGGTTCTTGTGCCGGTCTCTACGGTCATTGGCGACAGGATCGGATATTACCTTATTCCGATCCAGACGATGATCTTTGCCCGCATTCCCTATTTGCCGTTCAACCGCTCTAAAGTATTCTATAGCTTCGCCCCGTATTTTGCACTGGGGCTGGTTTTTCTTGTGTGGACGTCGCTGTCCTGGCACTTTGAACGGTGTTATGTCCCCTATCAGACTTGGTTGTTCAGCGCGCCCGTATCCACCTACAGTTTCTATTGATATGACTGAATTACCAGCCACTTGCCCCCTGCCCCGGCACATTATCCTGACCGCCAACACGGCCTGGAATATCCTGAATTTTCGCCGGCCTCTGATCTTGGCACTGCTGAAGGATGGCCATCGGATAACCGTGCTGGCCCCGGCAGATGAATCCGTGTCCGACCTTAAAGAAATGGGCTGTCGTTTCATCCCGCTGAAAATGGATGTAAAGGGTTTGTCCCCCTTGCGCGATCTGCAACTTATGCGCAGATTTCACAGGCATTTTCGTGCGGAAAAACCAGATGTTGTTCTAAGCTATACGATCAAGAACAACATCTTTGGGGCTTTGGGCGCGGCGATGTCGGGGACTAAGTTCATCCCGAATGTAACCGGCCTGGGCACGGCATTCCTGTCCGGTGGTGTGTTGCAGGGGATTGCCGAAATGCTCTATCGCGCGGCATTTCGCAGGCTGCGCATCGTATTCTTTCAGAATACGGATGACCGCGACCTGTTCGTGAACCGGAATTTGGTCAAACCGGATCAGGCCAGGCTGTTGCCGGGATCCGGCATCGATCTGCAACACTACAGCGCGATGCCATTGCCACCCGCATCCGGTCCGCCGGTGTTTTTGATGATCGCCCGTCTGTTACGCGACAAGGGTGTGCAGGAATATGTCCAGGCGGCACGGTTGATCAAGGCGGATCACCCCGATGTCAGGTTTCAGATTCTGGGTGAAACCGACACTGAAAACCGCTCGGCGCTGGGCATGAAAGACGTAAAAGAATGGGAGGCCGAAGGGGTGATACAGCACCTGGGGGCAACCAGCGATGTCAGACCATTCATAAAAAAGGCCGATTGCGTGGTTCTGCCTTCGTACCGAGAGGGCGCACCACGGACCCTGATCGAGGCCGCGGCCATGGCACGGCCGTTGATTGCCACCGATGTTGCCGGGTGCCGGTCGGTGATTGACGCGGGCCTAAGCGGCCTTCTGTGCGAGGCGCGCAATGCGGAAAGCCTGGCAACCGCATTGCGGCGGTTCCTTTCCTTGTCCCACGCCGAACGCAACCGATTCGCCCAGGCGGGACGGCAGAAAATGCAACGGGAATTTGACCAGGACATTGTGGTTGCCGCCTATCGCAAAGCCATTGGTGATATCCTGAAAGACAAAGGATAAGGGCCAAGACGCCAGATTCGAACCATGCGTAACTGGCTGGCTGTATACACGCCCCTGCAATCGTGTTGGAATAGACACTTCTGCTACTAACTCGACATAGATTACACTACATATAGTGTGCGCCTGGTTGTTACCCCATATATAGCCTTGTGTTCACCTCCTGTAGGGCTGCCAGATTTGCGATTCGTTGGGATATTTATTTGTACGCTGATTGCCGGGCAGGCCCTGTCCGGTCCTGTTGTTGACACCAACTACAATACCTATGGCTATCCCGGTCTGATCGATATGCCGACCGCACACAGCCGCCCCGACGCGGAATTGGGGCTAAGTATAAGCCACTTTCAAAACACATCGCGAACAACCCTGACCTTTCAGATGACGCCGCGCCTGTCGGGCAGTTTTCGATATTCCAACCTGTACGATATCCGCAAACATCCCGGCCCGGCCAACCCGATCAGCAGCTTTATCTTTGATCGCAGCTTTTCTGTTCACTACCGGTTCCTGGACGAGACACAAAGCCGCCCGGCCATTGCGGTCGGGCTGAACGACTTTTTCGGGACCGGGATCTATCAGTCCGAATATTTCGTGGCCTCCAAAACCATTCGCCCGAACCTGCGTATCACCGGCGGCATCGGCTGGGGCCGTCTGGCCGGAGTGGGCGGTTTTACCAACCCTCTGTCACTATTCGGAAGCAGCTGGAAAACCCGACCGGGGCGAACCGGGGCCCAGGGTGGCACAGTTCAGTATCAAAACTGGTTCCGGGGGGATGCGGCCCTGTTTGGCGGCATTCAGTGGCAGGCGACTGACAAATTGCTGTTTACCGCGGAATATTCGTCAGATGCCTATCCAAACGAAGACGGCGCATCGTTTGAGCGCAAAAGCCCATTGAACTTTGGGCTTACCTATAAAATCCGCCCCCACACCCGGCTAAGCGCCAACTATCTTTATGGTTCTGAATTTGGTGTTCAGCTATCGATTGCGCTTAACCCCAAGAACCCACCAGCGTTTGGCGGGCATGGCAGGGCACCGCCGCCCGTGGTTGTGCGTGCGCCCAAAACCGCGGCCCAACTGGGGTGGGATGTGCAACCTGAAACGCGGGCCGGTCTGCAAGACAGGGTTGGCGCGGCGCTTGCGAAACTTGATCTGGTTTTGCATGGCTTTTCTGTCACCGATACATCCGTGCGCGTCGTGTTTGAGGGCGCAACGAACGTCACCTCGGCGCAATCCGTTGGCCGTATTGCCCGCGCCCTGACGGGTATCCTGCCTGCCTCGGTCGAAGCGTTCGTGATCGTGCCGATGGTCAATGGCCTTGCGGGCAGCCAGGTAACGGTTCGCCGGTCTGACCTGGAAAATCAGGAATACGCGCTGGACGGCAGTTGGGGGATCTTCGCAAATACACAGATCGGCCCGGCAAGCGAAAAGATCCGGCCGATCGACCAGCTTTACCCACGCTTCAAAGGCGGCGTGCGGCCCTATCTGGCAACGGCCTGGTTCGACCCGGATCAACCGCTGCGCGCGGATATCGGGATCGAGGCGCGCGCCCGGTTCGAACTGTCACCCGGTTTCGTATTCCTTGGGGCGGTGCGCAAGAAAATCATCGGTGATCTGGATACATCGACACGGGTCTCTGATTCGACCATGCAGCATGTACGCAGCGATTTTAACATTTATGACCGCGAGGGCGACCCGGCCCTGACTGAACTGACCGGGGCCTATTATTTCCAGCCCGGGCAGGATGTGTATGGCCGGATCACCGCCGGATATCTGGAACGGATGTTTGGCGGCGTATCAGCCGAAGTTCTTTGGAAACCGGGCAACAGCCGCTTTGGTCTGGGTGCCGAACTAAGCCACGTCCAGCAACGCGATTTCGACCAGCTTTTCGGGTTTCAGGATTACAACGTTACCACCGGCCATGTTTCGGGCTACTGGGAATTTGCCAACGGGTTTCACACGCAGGTTGATGTCGGGCGGTATCTGGCTGG
>DAOUPC010000206.1 GCA_030626365.1 Paracoccaceae bacterium | reverse complement strand
CTGGTTCACAGCCCTGACAGTAATGATAGCAGCGATTTTTGGCGCTGCCGTCCCGGCCAATGCGGAAACGCTGGCCAATTTCCTGCCCAAACTTGACCCCGCCCTGATGCATCCCGAAGCGGACGCAGTCGGCCCGGTTCGCGATGACATTGCCGTCGCGCCTGTGCTGAAAGGCCGCGAGGTCGTCGCCTGGGCCTTTCTGACCTCTGATTTTGTTGGCACCACCGGATATTCGGGCAAGCCGATCCATGTGGTTGCGGCGATCAATGACGATGCGGTGCTGACCGGTGTGGAACTGGTCAAACATTCCGAGCCAATCGTTCTGATCGGCATTCCCAATTCAAAAATCGTCGCCCTGACCGAAGGGTACAGGGGCCTTGACCTGAAGGTCGAAGCGGCCGTTGGCGGCGGGGCGCATGACCTTGATATCATCTCGGGTGCGACCGTGACGATCATGATCATCGACGACAGCCTTGTGCGGGGCGGCATCAAGGTGGCCCGTGCGCTGGGGCTGGGCGGGTTGGCCCCGAAGGTGGCGCAGGGACCGGCGCGCGAACTGGACATGGCCCATGACGCGGTCAACGACTGGGCCACCCTGTCGGGCGATGGATCGGTTCGCCGGATCACGCTGGATGTGGGGCAGGTCAACGCGGCGTTTGCGGCCACCGGCGATGCCCGCGCGATCAAGCGGCCCGAGCCGGGTGATCCGGAAAACACGTTCATCGACATGCACATGGCGCTGGTATCTGTGCCCTCGATTGGTCGTTCGCTGTTGGGTGACGCGGAATATAGCAACCTGACAAACTGGCTTGAGGATGGCGAACAGGCCATTCTGGTGATGGGGCGCGGCAGCTATTCGTTCAAGGGGTCGGGCTATGTGCGGGGCGGCATTTTTGACCGTATCCAGTTGATTCAAGGCGATGATTCCGTGCGCTTTTTTGACAAGCAGCAAAAACGCCTTGGTGATCTGGCCACCAGTGGCGCGCCCAGTTTCACGGAACTGGATATTTTCAAGATCCCCGCTGATTCCGAATTTGACCCGGCAGAACCGTTCCGTTTGCAACTGCTGGTGCAACGTGCCGTCGGCGCGGTGGAAAAGACCTTTTTGACCTTTGATCTGGGCTATAAACTGCCGGAACAATACCTGTTGCCGCTTAAGGCTGCGGTGGTGGTGGATGAACACGCCGAAGAGGCCGCCGCCAAGGCCGCCCTGTGGCAGCGCATCTGGCGTGACCGCACCGTGGAAATCGGTATTCTTGGGGTCATGTTGCTGGTGCTGACCGGGGTGTTCTTTTTCCAGATGCAGGCCACCAAGCACGCGCGCGGGTTCTATTGGTTCCGCATCGGGTTCCTGACCTTTACGCTGTTTTTCATCGGCTGGTACGCCAATGCGCAACTTTCGGTGGTCAACCTGATGGCGCTGGCCAATTCCGTGCGCGGCGGTACGTTCACGTGGGATGCGTTTTTGATGGACCCGCTGGTGTTTATCCAGTGGTTCTCGATTGCGGCCGCGCTGCTGTTCTGGGGGCGGGGGGCCTATTGTGGCTGGCTGTGCCCGTTTGGCGCGTTGCAGGAACTGACAAACCAGGTGGCGCGCGCCCTGCGCATTCCGCAATGGACCCTGCCGTGGGGGCTGCATGAACGCCTGTGGCCGCTGAAATACATGATCTTCCTTGGCCTGTTCGGTCTGTCGATGGTGTCGATGCCGATGGCCGAAACCTATGCCGAGATAGAGCCGTTCAAGACGGCGATCATCCTCAAGTTCATCCGTGACTGGCCGTTTGTGGTGTTTGCGCTGCTGCTGTTGCTGGCGGGGCTGTTCGTTGAACGGTTCTATTGCCGGTATCTTTGCCCGCTGGGCGCGGCCTTGGCCATTCCGGCGCGGATACGGATGTTTGACTGGCTGAAGCGGTACAAGGAATGTGGCAGTCCCTGCCATTCCTGCGCCAACGAATGTCCGGTGCAGGCGATCCACCCCACGGGTGAAATCAACCCGAATGAGTGCGTCAACTGTATGCATTGCCAGGTTCTCTACCAATCGGACGCAAAATGTCCGGTTGTTATCCGCCAGCTGAAGCGGCGCGCAAAGGCGCACGCATCGGCCCAGTCGCTGGAAGCGGCGAGCTTGAATAATAATACCTAACTACAAACCCTGAAGGAGGGAAACTATGTCTGAACGTTTCAAAAATCTGGTCATGACCCGTCGTGGCATGCTGGGGGCGACTGCCTCGGGCGCGGTGCTTGCGGGCACTAGTGTCGCCAGCACCCTGATGAGCACAAAAGCGGCCGAGGCCGCTGGCAGCAAGGTCAACCTCGCCCCTGGTGAGCTGGACGATTATTACGGCTTCTGGTCCTCGGGTCAAACCGGCGAGCTGCGCATCCTGGGCTTTCCGTCCATGCGCGAACTGATGCGGGTGCCGGTATTCAACCGCTGCTCGGCCACCGGCTGGGGTCAGACCAATGAATCGCTCAAGGTTCTGCGCGAAGGCATGATGCCCGAAACGCTGGAATTCCTTGAAAAGCGTGGCATGAAGACCTACGACAACGGCGATTTGCACCACCCGCACATGTCGTTCACCGATGGCACCTATGACGGGCGCTATCTGTTCATGAACGACAAGGCCAACACGCGCGTTGCGCGGGTTCGTTGCGACGTGATGAAGTGCGACAAGATCATCGAGATCCCCAATGCCGGCGACATTCACGGCCTGCGTCCACAGAAATACCCGCGCACCGGTTACGTATTCGCAAATGGCGAGCACGAGATTCCGCTGATCAACGACGGATCTGTTCTGGATGATCCGAGCCAGTACGTGAACATCTTTACCGCCATTGACGGTGACACGATGGAAATCGCCTGGCAGGTGATCGTTTCGGGCAACCTGGACAACGTTGATGCCGATTATCAGGGCAAATATGCGTTTGCTTCCAGCTATAACTCGGAAATGGGTATGAACCTGGCCGAGATGACCTCGGGCGAGATGGACCATTGCGTTGTCTTCAACCTCAAGGAAATCGAAGCAGGCGTTGCGGCTGGCGATTACCAGGAACTGAACGGCGTCAAGGTTCTGGACGGACGTAAGGGCAAGAACAAGAAGTACACCCGTTACATCCCGATCCCCAACAGCCCGCATGGCGTCAACACATGTCCGGACCAAAAGCACGTGATGATCAACGGCAAACTGTCACCGACAGTGTCGATCATTGACGTGACCAAGGTGGATGCGTTGTTTGATGCGGATGCCGATGAGCGTTCGTGCATCGTGGGTGAACCTGAACTGGGTCTTGGCCCGCTCCACACCGCGTTTGACAACAAGGGCATGGCCTATACCACGCTGTTCCTCGACAGCCAGGTGGTCAAGTGGGACATCGACAAGGCCATTCGCGCCTTTGCCGGTGAAGACGTTGATCCGATCGTGCACAAGACGGACGTGCATTATCAGCCGGGTCACAACCACTCGTCGATGGGTGAAACCAAAGAGGCGGACGGCAATTGGCTGGTGTCGCTGAACAAGTTCTCCAAGGACCGGTTCATCAATGTTGGCCCGCTCAAGCCCGAAAATGAGCAGATCCTCGACATCAGCGACCCGAACATGCCGGTTGTGCATGATGGCCCGACATTCGCCGAGCCACATGACGTGATCATCGTGCGTCGTGACATCGTCAACCCGGTCAACATCTGGGATCGTAACGACCCGATGTGGGAAGATGCCCGCGTTCAGGCCGCCGCCGATGGTGTCGATCTGGACTGGGGTCATGACGAACTGATCCGTGATGGCAACAAGGTCCGCGTTTACATGTCCTCTGTGGCGCCTGAATTCTCGATGGAGAAATTCACCATCAAGCAGGGCGAGGAAGTGACGATCTATCTGACCAACATGGATGATGTGGATGACGTGACGCACGGGTTTACCCTGTCCAACCACGGTATCTGCATGGAGGTCGGCCCGCAGATGACCGCGTCCGTGACCTTTACCGCGGATCGTCCCGGTGTGCATTGGTTCTATTGCCAGTGGTTCTGCCACGCGCTCCACATGGAGATGCGCGGCCGGATGCTGGTTGAACCTGCCTAAAGGGCGAAAACGATGAGATGGCTCGCGGTTTTGTTGACATGTCTTGCGTCGCCCGTTTGGGCGGCCACGTGGGATGTGCAAAACAGGCCGGGGGCCATCGGCGAAACATTGGTCCGGGCGGCGATTGGCGATACCCTTCGCCTGTCGCCCGGCACCTACTTTGAGGTTCTGACGCTGACGCGGCCCGTCACGATTGACGGCGGCGGCGACGCGACAATTGACGGGCAGGGGCAGGGCAGTGTGATCACTGTAACCGGGCCGGACATTACCGTGACGGGGCTGACGATCATCGGATCGGGGTCAGATCACGAGGGCATAGATTCTGGCGTCAAGCTGACCAAAACCGCGCGCGATACACGCGTGACGGACAACCGTCTGCTGGGCAATCTTTACGGCGTTGATGTGCATGGTGCCCATGACGCGCTGGTGGCGCGCAACGTGATCGAGGGGCGCACAGACAAGCGCATGAATGCACGTGGCAATGGGGTTTACGTGTGGAACGCGCCGGGCACGGTCGTTGAAGGCAATGATGTGCGCTGGGGCAGGGACGGCATTTTCGTCAACACGTCCAAGCGCAACATATTCCGCGATAACCTGTTTCGCGACCTGCGCTTTGCGGTGCATTACATGTATGCCAACAATTCCGAAGTCAGCGGCAATGTGTCGATCGCCAATCACCTGGGCTATGCCATCATGTTCTCCAAGGGGGTGCGCATCACTGGCAACGTGTCGATCAATGATCGCGACCACGGGGTGATGCTGAACTATACCAATGGCGGGGTGATCAGCGGCAATTACGTGCGCGGATCGGACGGAAAATGCACCTTTCTTTATAACGCCCACAAGAATGATTTCACCGGCAACTGGTTTCAGGGCTGTGACATCGGTATCCACTTTACCGCCGGGTCGACAGGCAACCGCATCGTCGGCAATGCCTTTGTCGCCAACCGCACGCAGGTCAAATATGTCTCGACCAAATGGGTCGAATGGTCAGAGGATGGCCGTGGCAATTACTGGAGCGACT
>DAOUPC010000029.1 GCA_030626365.1 Paracoccaceae bacterium | reverse complement strand
GTATGGCCGTGACCTGCCCAGTCACGAGGCATTGGCCCAGTATAAACCCCCCACCATCAGCCGCATCTATTCCGGCGAAGGTCATCTGATCGACGAATTCGCCAAGGAACGCCGCCTGTTTGCCGCATCCGGTGAAATCCCGGCGCTGATCAAACAGGCGTTCATTTCCGCCGAAGACAAGAACTTTTATACCCACAAAGGCTATGATCTGCGTGGCATCGGGGCCGCGGCAATCGAGGCGGTGCGTTCGCGTGGCAAGAACGTGCGTGGTGCATCAACCATTACCCAGCAGGTGATGAAGAACTTCCTTTTGTCCGGCGACCGGCGTGCCGAGCGCAAGATCAAGGAAATTATCCTTGCCTCGCGCCTTGAAGAGACGCTGAACAAGGAACAGATCCTTGAACTTTACCTGAACGAGATCTTTCTGGGTCAGAACTCTTACGGGGTGGCCGCCGCTTCGCAGACCTATTTCAACAAAACGCTTGAGGAACTGGCCCCCCACGAGGCCGCGTTTCTGGCGTCCCTGCCCAAGGCCCCATCAGATTTCCACCCGGTCCGGCGCAAGGATCGGTTGCTGGCACGGCGCAACTTTGTTCTCGAGGAAATGTACGAAAACGGGTACATCACCCGCGCTTCTTACGATGCCGAGGCGGCGCTGCCGCTGCGCTCGGTCCAGAATGGTGACTTTGAAAGCTTTCGCACGGTTCTGCCGCCGCGCGACTATTTTACCGACGAAATCCGCCGCCAGCTAAGTGTGGATTTCGGAGAGGGTGAATTCTTTACCGGCGGCTTTACCGTACGGGCCACCATCGACGAGGAAATGCAGGTCGAGGCGGCGCGATCGCTGCGCGCACAGCTTGAGAAATACGACCGCGGGCGCGGGTTGTGGCGGGGCACCGGCATGGTGATTGCGCCAGACCTGCTTGGCTCTGACGAAAGCTGGCGGGCGGCGCTGGCCGATACGCTTGTGTCGCGCGATGTGGAACTGGACGGCAAATGGCACCCGGCGGTGGTGCTTGAACTGGGGGCCAAGAATGCCCGTATCGGCATTGAAGACGTGCCAGATGATGACGATGGCCACTGGATTGCCGCCAAGGATGTGACCTGGGCGCGCAAGCTGAACGCCGATGGCAGCAAGGGCAAAAAGGCCCGCGTGCCCGGTGACCTTCTGGCGGTGGGCGACGTGGTACTGGTGCGCGCCATGACCAAGGACGGAGCGTTCATCCGCTGGTCTTTGCGACAAATCCCCGAGGCCCAGGGCGGGTTCGTCGCAATGGACGTCAATTCGGGCCGGGTTCTGGCCATGCAGGGTGGCTTTTCCTATCAGGATTCGGTGTTCAATCGCGCCACCCAGGCACAGCGCCAGCCGGGGTCAAGTTTCAAACCGTTCGTCTATGCGGCGGCGCTGGACAGTGGGTATTCCCCGGCGACCATCGTGATTGATGCGCCGATCGAGATCAACACACCCCAGGGGCTGTGGCGGCCGCGCAATTCATCCAACAAGTTTTACGGGCCAACCCCCCTGAGAACCGGGATCGAACAGTCCCGGAACCTGATGACCATTCGCCTTGCCGAAGAGGTCGGGATGCCGGTTGTCGCCGGATATGCCGAACGGTTTGGCGTTTATGACGAACTTGGCCCCTATCTGGCCAATGCGCTGGGATCACAGGAAACCACGCTGTACAAGATGGTGGCGGCCTATGCGATGTTTGCCAATGGCGGCGAACGGGTCAAACCCACGCTGGTTGACCGGGTGCAGGACCGGTCCGGGCGCACCATTTATCGTCACGACAAACGCGATTGCATCGATTGTGCCTCGCCCGGGCTGATGCCCGGTTCGTCGCCAAGGATCCGGTCCAACCGCAGCCGGGTGCTGGACCCGATTACCGCTTATCAACTGACCTCGATGATGCGTGGTGTGGTCGAGCGGGGCACCGCCAGCGGCGCGGTTCGCCTGCCGGTGCCCACGGCGGGCAAGACCGGCACCACCAATCAGGCGCGCGATGTGTGGTTCATCGGCTTTACCAGCAAGATCGTTGCCGGGTGTTACATTGGCCACGACCGGCCACGCCCGCTGGGGCGGGGGGCGTATGGCGCATCGATGTGCGGTCCGGTGTTCCAGTCCTTCATGCTGAAAGCCACCGAAAAATACGGCGGCGGCCCGTTTGATGTCCCCCCCGGCGGGCGGTTCATCAAGATCGACCGCTATACCGGCGGGCGCCTGCCTGACGATGCGTCCGGCGATTATGTGGTGGCCGAGTATTTCCGCGAAGGCGAAGACCCGATCTTTGGCCTGACCTTTGACGGCGGTTTTGCCGTCGGGTCCGAATTGCCATTGTTCGAAGAGGTGACCACCACCAGCCGTCAGGTCACCACATCAACCGGCGAAAAAGCCGTGGTCGGCCCCAAGGCCAATTTCGGGGCTGTTACGTCGGGCGGGCTTTATTAACCGTAATGCACGGGTTTAGCGTGGGTTTGCCCACCCAATGGCTTGCCGCCCTTGCGGGGCTGGTTTATCACCGGCACGCGAAACAATGAACCAGCAGGAAACCCCATGCGCGCCGAAATTCAGAATACCGTGGCTGAAATTGAAAAGTCGCTAGACCTTCTGGCGCAGCGGATGAATTGGGAAACCGCCCCGCACCGGCTTGAGGAATTCAATGCAAGGGTCGAGGACCCGACCCTGTGGGACAGGCCGGAAGCGGCGCAAAAACTGATGCGCGAACGTCAGATGCTGGTCGATGCGATGGACACCTATAGCAGCATCAAACAGGACATGTCCGACAATATTGAGATGATCGAACTGGGCGAGATGGAGGATGACCAAGAGGTCATCACCGACGCCGAAGAGGCGATCAAGGCGCTGGCCGAAACCGCCGCCCAGAAAGAGCTTGAGGCGTTGTTGGACGGCGAAGCAGACGGCAATGACACCTTTCTTGAGATCAATTCAGGGGCGGGGGGCACCGAATCCTGTGACTGGGCCAGTATGCTGGCGCGGATGTATGTGCGGTGGGCCGAAAAAAAGGGTTACAAGGTCGAGTTGCAGTCAGAAAGTTCCGGCGAAGAGGCCGGGATCAAATCGGCCACCTACAAGATCAGCGGGCAGAATGCCTATGGCTGGCTGAAATCGGAAAGTGGGGTGCATCGTCTGGTGCGTATCTCGCCGTTTGATTCGGCGGCCAAGCGGCACACATCCTTTAGTTCGATCTGGGTCTATCCGGTGGTGGATGACAATATCGATATCGCCGTGAACCCGGCGGACATCCGTATTGATACCTACCGGTCCTCCGGGGCGGGTGGCCAGCACGTGAACACCACCGATTCCGCCGTGCGCATCACCCACCACCCGACCGGAATTGTCGTAACCTCTTCGGTCAAGTCCCAGCACCAGAACCGCGATATTGCCATGAAGGCGCTGAAATCGCGCCTGTATCAGCTTGAGCTGGACAAGCGCAACGCGGCGATCAACGAAGCCCATGAAAACAAGGGTGATGCGGGCTGGGGCAACCAGATCCGGTCTTACGTGTTGCAGCCCTATCAGATGGTCAAGGATTTGCGCACCAACTATGAAACCTCGGATACCAAGGGGGTTCTGGATGGTGATCTGGACGGGTTTATGGGGGCAACGCTGGCCATGGATGTGTCCGGCAAAAGCCGCGCCGAGGCGCAGGGTGCCTAGGCAATCCCAAACCCTGACCTGATCCGACCCGCCCCCGCAGCAAGGGGGGCAGGGGCGGTTGGGGCGGTTGGATATTCGGGCCGGTATCTGTGCGCGGATACCTGTGTAAAACCAATGCTTTTCAACTCGAATTTACGGCGCTAAGTTGATTTGCATCAACTCTTTAAAGGCGCCCGCTAAATGACACTTACCCACCGATCTGCCCGCGATACCCTGTCTGATCTACGTTCCGGCGCACTTGGGGCTGGCGAACTGATGCAGGCCACGCTGGCGCATATCGATAAGGTGAACGGGTCACTGAATGCGGTTGTTGCGCTGCGTGACGCCGATGATCTGATGGCCGAGGCCCGCGCCATGGACGCAGCCCCCCGACATGGCGATTCTGGTCGCGGGCCGCTGCATGGGTTGCCCATGGCAATCAAGGATCTGGCCAATGTCGCAGGCATCGTATCCTCGCAAGGGTCCCCGTTGCTGGCAGATTTCGTGCCGGACAAGGATGACCTGCTTGCCGCACGGTTGCGCGCGGCCGGGGCGATCCTGATCGGCAAGACCAACACGCCGGAATTTGGCCTGGGATCGCATACGTTCAACCCGGTTTATGGCGTGACCCGCAACCCCTATGACCACACGCGTACCTGTGGCGGGTCGTCCGGCGGGGCGGCGGTGGCGCTGGCGTCGGGCATGGTGGCGCTGGCCGACGGGTCGGACATGATGGGGTCTTTGCGTAACCCGGCCGCCTGGAACAATGTCTATGGGTTCCGGCCCAGTTGGGGCCTTGTGCCAGCCGAACCAAAGGGCGACACGTTCCTGCACCAGTTGGCCACGCTTGGCCCGATGGCGCGTGATCCGTCCGATCTGGCGCTGTTGCTGGATGTGATGGCGGGGCGTGATCCGCGCCAGCCGCACGGGATGGATATGGCGGCGACTGCCCCACTGCGCCCCGCTGACCCCAGGGGAATGCGCATTGGCTGGCTGGGCGACTGGGGCGGGGCATTCCCGATGGAGCCGGGGATCCTTGAACAATCAGAAACCGCGCTGAAGGTGCTTGAGGGGCTGGGGGCAATCGTTGAGCCGGTGGCCCCGCCGTTTTCGGCCGATGCCATGTGGGACAGCTGGATCACCCTGCGGTCCTGGCAGGTGGGGGCCGGGCTGGCCCCGCTGATGGCCGCCGGCAAGGCACAGTTGAAGGACACCGCCATCTGGGAAATCGAGCGCGCCCAGAGGATGAGCGCACTTGAGGTGCATCGCGCCAGCGTCATCCGGTCCGACTGGTTCGCCTGCGCGGCAGACCTGTTTGGGCGCTATGATGCGCTGGTTCTGCCGACCACCCAGGTCTGGCCGTTCGACCTGGAACAGGAATGGCCGACCGAGATCGCCGGGCAGAAGATGGACACCTATCACCGCTGGATGCAGGCCATGCTGCCGGTCAGCCTGATCGGGCTGCCCTGTCTTGGTGCGCCTGCGGGGTTTGGGGCAAACGGTCTGCCCGCCGGGGTGCAGATATTCGGCCCGACAGGCAGCGACGCGGCCCTTCTGGCGCTGGGGGCGGCCTATCATGCGGCAACTGGCTGGCCACAAAAAAACCCAGGATAGCCCCCTAAAGGAGAGATTAATGAGTGATCCAAAGCCCTTTGGCGTGCCTGAATTTCGCCCCGTGACATTTTCCATGCTGGGCGAAGCCCTGCGGCGGGGGGCACGCGATTTTCGCCGCTCTCCGGTCTGTGGGATGTTCTTTGCCGGGATTTACGTGCTTGGGGGGTGGATCATTACACTGGTCACGGTGCAGACCGGAACCACCTTTTGGCTGGTGCTGGCGGCGATTGGTTTTCCGCTGATCGGTCCGTTTGCCGCCGTCGGGCTTTATGAGGTGTCGCACCGGCTGGAACAGGGGAAAAAGTCAAATTTCCTGGAAATAATCAATGTGGTAACCCATCAAAGCCGCCGGCAATTGCCATCGCTTTGCGCCATCATCATTGTGGTGTTCATGTTCTGGTTCTTTCTGGGCCACATGATTTTCGCCCTGTTTCTGGGCCTGTCGACGATGACCAATATAATGTCTTCTCTTTCGGTGTTCACCACGGCCAACGGGCTGACAATGCTGGCGGTCGGATCGGTGATTGGCGCATTGTTTGCGTTGCTTTTGTATATGATCACCGTGCTGTCACTGCCCCTGCTGCTGGACCGAGAGGTGGATTTTGTGACGGCGATGATCACCTCTTTTCAGTATGTTCTGGCCAATCCGGTTCCCATGCTGGCCTGGGCGCTTTTTATTGCGGTGGTCACGTTCGCGGCCATTTTGCCAATGTTTCTGGGGTTGTTTCTGGTGCTGCCCCTGCTTGGGCATGCAACCTGGCACCTTTACCGGCTGATTTCTCAGGATTAATGGGGCAGGACCCTAGCTGAACTGTTCGCCTGTTTGCAGCAATCTGCGGTGGAACGGCAGCAATTCGTCCTCGGACAGAAACCCGGCTTCGCGTGCGACGGCAAAGATACTGGCCTGATCCTGTCCCAGATGTTCATAGACCATGCGTTCCACCCGGGTTCCCGATGCGTTTTCACGAACTGTGCGCGTGACATACCCAACCCAGAAATTGTTTTCAAACGACGATACCCGCGCCAGATAGTTGAACGAACTGGTCATCGAATTGCGCCGCGATATGACCATGGCAACGCCTTCTTCCTGATGGGTGACATAGCCCCGGAATTCACGCGCGGGCGCATCGGCATTCAGGCCTTGCTGAAGCATTGCATCCTTGGCTTCGTAGCCGCGAATATAGGTATTATAGTCATTGTCGCGAAACACATACACCAGACCGACAACAAACTGGGTGTTGTTGATGAAACTGCGCCGTGAAAACCGGTAAAAACCGTTTGGAAACACCTCGTGCGGGACATTATTGACCCCGACCCCCAGAAAGTCCGCCAGAACCGGCCCGTTTAGGATGCAACCGGTATTCTCAATTTTACTGACCGGTTCCAACAGAATGCGGGCGTCGACCTCAAAAAAGGCACAAATCCGGTCAAGAACGTCGGGCCGCGGAAAGCTTTCGCCGGATAAATAGCGGTTGAACTGTGTCCGGTTGATCGCAAGTTGGCGGGAAAGTTCGGATATGGACGGATATTTTTTGGCCAGCATACGCAGGTTAGCGCCAAACATGTCGCGCAATTCAGCCGGGGATCTCGTCGCTTTGGTCATTTAGCTTCCAGCAATACATTTTCGAGAGCGTTTTGAACCCGTCATAGGTGAAAAAACGTTATTTAAGGCGTAACTAGTTACAATTGAACCTAATTAGCGTCGGTGGAGACGCTAATTAGATCTACAGGCTAGCGCGCCAGACACAAAATGCAAGGCTGGGGGGCACAATTAACCATGTTTGAATTCCGGGAATCGTTCCACTGTAAAAGGAAATGGCAAAGGCGGGATGGCATACATGTTTGGCGTAGTACTCTGGAGAGATGAACAAGAGCAAAAGGCCGTTATCTGGTGCGAGGATCACGGCGATCTGGCCTTTTACCGAAACACCGGGGATCAGTTGCCGGTAGGGCTTGATGCAGGGGACTGGGTTCAGTTCGATATGACGATGGAGCGCCACCAGCGGCTTGCCCATAATCCCAGGCTGGTATCCCAAGGCGTTTACCCGGATTTGGCAGATGCCCTGTGCGCGGCCCCGTCACAGCCATCAGCAAGGGATCTGCCCTCTCAGGGACACGGGGTTTTGGCACAATCCGAACGCGGATCAGCGCAGGTCATTCCATTTTCATTCTATCAGGCAACCCGCCGGGATACCGCCGGGGCCGTGTGTGTTAATCAGGTCTGAATTTAAGACCTGAACCGGGGGTCAGTTGCCGCGCAGCAGCGCCGCAACACCGGTCCGGGCAACTTCGGTCAGGCCCAGCGGGCGCATCAGGTCGCCAAAAGCGTCAATTTTGTCCGGTACGCCGGTGATTTCAAACACAAAGCTTTCCAACGTGCTGTCAACCACATTGGCGCGAAAGATATCGGCAAGCCGCAGGGCCTCGACCCGTTTTTCGCCGGTTCCCACAACCTTTAGTATGGCCAGTTCGCGTTCAACCGAGGTCCCCTCGACGGTCAGGTCATGCACTTCGTAAACCGGGACAATCCGGCCCAGTTGCGCCTTGATCTGTTCGATCACCTGTGGCGTGCCGGTGGTGACGATGGTGATACGGGACAGGTGGCCGGTATGGTCCACCTCGGCCACGGTCAGGCTTTCGATGTTATAGCCACGCCCGGAAAACAAACCGATCACCCGTGCCAGGACACCGGGTTCATTCTCGACCAGGATGGCCAGCGTGTGACGCTCGTCCACATCCGAAAATGTGGGGCGAAGATTATAGGCGGAATGCTTGCTCGCGCCTTTTTTGAGATTCAGGGCTGACATTTTGTCCCTTTCATTTGTTCTTGGGCCGACAAGACGTTTCAGAAACATCCCGGAAAAAGGTTGCTTGAAACCTTTGGTTACACCAGGACCGCACCGCCGGATTGAATCGCACTAGAGGTTTCATCCGTGGCCAGCAGCATTTCGTTATGGGGCTTGCCCGACGGGATCATTGGCATGCAGTTTTCATGCTTTTCCACCAAACAGTCAAACACCACCGGACCGTCATGGTTGATCATCTCCATGATCGCGTCATCCAGATCGGCAGGGTCGCTACAGATGATGCCCTTGGCCCCGAATGCCTCGGCCAATTTCACGAAATCTGGCAGGGCCTCGGACCAGGAATGGGAATAGCGCGAACCATGCAGCAATTCCTGCCACTGGCGCACCATGCCAAGACGTTCGTTATTCAGGATGAACTGTTTGACCGGCAGGCGGTATTGCGACGCCGTGCCCAGTTCCTGCATGTTCATCAGCCAACTGGCCTCGCCTGCGACATTGATCACCAGCGCCTCGGGGTGGGCCATCTGCACACCGATCGAGGCAGGAAAACCATAGCCCATCGTGCCCAGACCACCCGAGGTCATGAACCTGTTGGGGGCCTCGAACCCCAGGTACTGCGCCGCCCACATCTGGTGCTGGCCAACCTCGGTACAGATATAGCGGTCGTGGTCCTTGGTCAGTTCCTGCAACCGCGATAACGCATGTTGCGGGCGAATGGTCGTTTTGTCCTGCGTGTAGGCCAGACAATTGACCTTGCGCCAGTCACTGATCTGCGCCTGCCATTTACCCACCGCCGCCGCGTTGGTCTTGCGCCCGCGCGCCTTCCATATCTTGAGGGTATCCTCAAGAACATGCCCCACGTCCCCGACGATAGGGATGTCGGCCTTGATCACCTTGTTGATCGAACTGGGGTCGATATCGATATGCGCCTTGATCGAATTCGGGCTGAACGCGCTGATAAGTCCGGTGATGCGGTCATCAAAGCGCGCGCCGATACAGATCATCAGGTCACAATCGTGCATTGCCAGGTTGGCCTCGTAAAGACCGTGCATCCCCAGCATCCCCAGCCAGTTTTTGCCCGACGCCGGATAGGCCCCCAGACCCATCAGGGTCGAGGTGATCGGAAAGCCGGTGCCATCAACCAGTTCGCGCAGCAACTGACTGGCCGCAGGGCCGGAATTGATCACGCCCCCGCCGGTATAAAACACCGGGCGTTTGGCGGTTTCCAGTGCCGCAACCAGTTCGGTGATCGCGTTTATGTCGCCCTTGACGGGCGGATGATAGCGCGAAGCAGAGGGTTTTGGTGCCACATAGGTGCCGGTGGCGAACTGAACATCCTTGGGAATGTCGATCAGTACCGGGCCGGGACGCCCCGTGGTGGCCACATGAAACCCCTCGTGGATGGTCCGGGCCAGATCGTTGGTGTCTTTGATCAGCCAGTTATGTTTGGTGCAGGGGCGGGTGATGCCAACGGTGTCCGCCTCCTGAAAGGCATCAGAACCGATCATGAAGGTCGGCACCTGTCCTGTCAGCACCACAAGGGGGATCGAATCCAGCAGCGCATCGGTCAGGCCGGTCACCGCGTTGGTCGCCCCCGGCCCGGATGTCACCAGAACGACCCCCGGTTTGCCGGTTGAACGGGCGTACCCTTCGGCGGCGTGAACAGCGCCCTGTTCGTGACGGGCCAGAATGTGACGCACATCGTTTTGCTGAAATATCGCGTCATAGATCGGCAGCACGGCGCCACCGGGATATCCGAACACCGTGTCCACGCCCTGATCTTTCAGCGCCTGAACCACCATTTCCGCTCCGGTCATCTCACGTTTCATCTGTCTTGCTCCATCCACAACATATCTATCAGCAAAAAAAAGCCCCCGAGGTTTTCGGAGGCGCATGGGGTCGAATATGGTCGTCCGTTACCGGCCCATGCGCTTGGTTCTTACACGTACGACCAGGGTGGTCATTGTCACAAAGCCCCTTGTTGCTAAGGCGGACCTTATTGGCACCGATCAGGGGCGTCAACAGCCAATTAAGTAGGAAATGTATCCACAGGCTCGCTAAATTCGATGTTTTATTGCGCCAGACCCCCGGTGCGACGAAATATCCGGGAATTTTGCGGGTCTGTTCGGGTTGTTTCGGGCCGGCGGCTAAAGCCCGGCACCGGTGCCCTGCAATACCCCATGTTCCAGCGCATAGCGGGTCAGCCCGGCGGTGCTTGATATCCCCAGCTTGCGTTTGATGTTCTTGCGGTGGGTTTCCACCGTGCGCACGGATATATTCAGGGCTTCGGCCACTTCACGGTTCGACTTGCCCCGTGCCAGTTGCAGCAGGATGGTCTGTTCACGCCCGGTCAGTGCCTCGCGCCCGCTGCCGTCTTTTGGTTCCAGTGATCCCCTGGCCCCGGTACACAGGTATCGCCGGCCCTGCATCACGGTGTCTATGGCGATCTTTATTTCGTCTGTGGGCACGTCTTTCAGGATATAGCCCATCGCGCCGTGGCTAAGGGCCGAGGAAATATATTCGGGGCTGTCGTGCATCGACAGGATCAGGATGCGGGTGTCGGGCGCGCGTTCAAGCAGCATCTCGGTGGCGCTTAGCCCGCCCAGTTTGGGCATGTTCCGGTCCATCAGGATCACGTCCGGGGTCAGGCCCAGGGCCTGATCGACCGCCTCCTGGCCGTTACCCAGGGTGGCGACCACAAGGATGTCGTCATAGGTTTCCAGGATCGACTGGATGCCTTCGGCGACCATCGGGTGATCGTCGACGATCAGAACGCGGACCGGATCGTTCATGTCTTAACCTTCTGTTTTGTGTTTGCGTCATCGCCGGGTGACAGCATGTGGGTCAGCGGAATTCGCACTTCGATCACCGTGCCGCTTTGTGGCCCCCGTGTTGACAGGATGCGCAACGTCCCGTCAAGTTGTTCGATCCGTTCCTGCATGTTGCGTAGGCCCAGGCCCGACCGGTTCTGTTCGTCCGGCAGGCCGCGGCCATTGTCGGCGATGCGCATGGTGGCCCCGTCGCGGTGACCGCGCAAATCCATGCTGACGCTGGTTGCGCCTGAATGACGTTCTATATTGGTCAGGGCCTCTTGTGCGATGCGGTAAAGGGCGATCTTTGCCTCTTGATCCAACCGGTTGCGGAACACCACGGTGTTGAATTCGGTTTCAATGTTGGTCCGGTCGCGGAAATCATCCGTCAATGCCTTGAGCGCCGGCCCAAGCCCCAGATCATCCAGCACGCCGGGGCGCAGGTCGCGGCTGATCCGGCGCACTTCGCTGATCGCGGTGCCCAGGGCCTCGATTCCTTTGTCCAGCGGCGGGGCCGCGCCGTCGTGGTCGCCGCGCACCAACCGCCGGCGCGCGTTGTCCAGCACATAGCGCACCCCGACAAGGATCTGACTGATCCCGTCATGCAATTCGCGCGCCACCCGCCCGCGTTCCTCTTCCTGGGCATCAAACACCCGCTGGGTCAGTTTTTTCAGCTTGGCATCCGCCAGGCGGCGTTCGCGGATGTTGATGAACAACCCCGAGGTAAACACCAACAACAGCGCCGCCAGGGTGATCGCCCCGATATACAGGAACGTCTGTTGCACGCGGGTTTCCACCGCCGCGCGTTCCGTAGCGACCGTGGCCAGCACATCATCGATGAAAATGCCGGTCCCCACCGCCCATTGCCAGTCCTGCAACCCCACCACATATGACACCATCCGTTCGCTTTTTCCGGTCGATGGCTTGGCCCAGTCATAGGTCATATAGCCCCCCCCGGTGCGCGCTATCCCGATCATCCGCTGGATAAGTTGCTCGCCGTTTTGATCGGTGAAATCCATCCAGTTGCGCCCGATCATCTCGGTTCGGCGCGGACTGACCAGATTGGTGCCGTCATAATCATAGACATAGAAATACCCGTCCCGCCCGTACAGCATCGCCGACAGGATGCGCGTCACCTCAAGCTTGGCCGCCTCGTCGTCGGGCAGGGCGCGGCCATAGATGTTGATGAACGCGGTCCGTGCGATCGACAGGTAATTGCGCAGCTCGGCCTTTTTGGCGGCGATCAGTTCGCTTTCCAGAAAGGCGATTTCGCTTTCGGCGGCCTGACGTGACTGGCTGACCACAAACACCGCAATTGCCGCCACCGCCAGCACCAGTGGCAGGGTGGCCAGCAAAAACAGCTTTTGCCCATAACTCAGGCTGAAACCGGCCCGGATACGGCCAATCAGGTTGCGCATTGCCGATTCCCTGCCTGCGTTGATACGTGACCCATAAGATGGGCTGTTGCGCGCGCGGCGTCAAACCGGGGGCATAATTGGGCAATTTCGCTAAATAGTGGCAAAATTTTGCTGTCTCTACGTACTTCTAGGTATTCCCCAGCGGTTTCCCGCCCGTTAGGCTTTGACTACTCGAAACGATCCGCCCGCGGCAGTGCTGTGGGCATCTATAATCTCACGGGAGGAGTATTTCTATGGATCGTCGCTCATTTTTGAGAACAACGGCACTTGGTGGCAGCGCAGCCGCCGCAACAACCCTGGCCGCACCGGCCTATGCAACCGGCAAGCGTACGCTGACAATGGTTACCGCATGGGGCCGTGGTCTGGCAGGCGTCTTTGACGCTGCCGAGCACGCGGCAAATGCAATCAATACCATGTCCGACGGCAGCCTGACGGTTGAAATCAAAGCCGCTGGTGAACTGGTTGGCGCGTTTGAAGTGTTTGACGCCGTGACCGCTGGTCAGGCCGACATGTATCACGCTGCTGATTACTATTTCACCGGCCAGAACCCTGGTTACCAGTATTTCACGGCCGCGCCCTTTGGCATGACCGCACAGGAATTGCTGAACTGGTATCACCACGGCGAAGGCATGGGCCTGCACGACGAACTGGGTCAGATCTTTGGTCTGAAATCGTTCATCGCTGGCAACACCGGCGCACAGGCTGGCGGTTGGTTCAAGAAAGAGATCAACGGCCCCGAGGACTTTAACGGTCTCAAGTTCCGCATGCCGGGCATGGGTGGTCAGGCGCTGGGTAAACTGGGCGCATCCGTTCAGAACCTTCCAGGTTCCGAAGTGTACCAGGCGCTGGCATCCGGCGCGATTGACGGCACCGAGTGGATCGGCCCGTGGGCTGATGAAAAGGCCGGTTTCCAGGAAATCACCAAGTTCTATTATACTGCTGGTTTCCACGAACCGGGTGCCGCGCTGACGCTGGCCACCAACCGTGACGTGTTTGAAGGCCTGTCGCCTGCGCATCAGAAGATGATCGAGGTTGCCGCCGCTGAAACACATCAGTGGAGCCTGGCACAGTTCCTGAACAACAACGGTGCGGCGCTTCAGCGTCTGCAGGCCGGTGGCGTGAAGGTTCTGGAATTCCCTGACAGTGTCTGGGATGCGTTCGGAACCGCTGCCAAGGAAACACTGGACGAATACAATGGTGACGAAATGTTTGCCAAGATCCGTGCAAGCGTCGAAACATCGATGAAGGCATCGTCAGGCTGGATTGTTAAATCTGAAGGCGCATACCGCGCCCAGCGTGACCGGGTCATGGGCTAAATCAGCCTGATCTGAAAAATTTGGCCGGGCCTGACACAACGCTGTCTCGGGCCCGGCTGATCACATGATACCATATACATAAGCCGGACAACCGGCGGTGGGGGGCGCAATGCTTGACGGCATTGTCTGGTTTTTCCAGAATATAGCGATGTCTTTCTACAATTTCGGATATGCGGTGACGCATCCGCAATTGTGGCTCGACTGGTCCGACAAACAGTCGATCATGCGGTTCGTCTATTACGGCGGTTCGGTC
>DAOUPC010000059.1 GCA_030626365.1 Paracoccaceae bacterium | reverse complement strand
TGGCCGCCACAGTTGATCTGGCAGCAGGATGTGGTGATTTTCAGCCGGTTGGGCATCTTTTCCTGCACGAATTCCTTATGCAGCATGTCCATCATGCCCTTGACCACGCCGGACGCATCGGTGCCCGGAATGTCGCAGTGCAGCCAGCCCTGGGTGTGGCTGATCATCGAAACGGACGCCCCTGTACCGCCGACAGGAAAGCCCTGGGCGTCAAGTGCGGCGATCAGCGGGGCGACCATGGCCTGGTCCGTGACCATGTATTCGATGTTCGACCTTGTGGTGAACCGGACGTGGCCTTCGGCGAACTTGTCACCGATGTCGGCCAGCTTGCGGATGGTAAACACGTCCATCTGGCGCTGGGTGCCGGCACGCACGGTAAACAGTTCCTGACCGGATTTCGACACATGGCGCAGAACGCCGGGCTGGGGACGGTCGTGATAGTCCCAGTTGCCATAGTTTTCCCGCATCGTCGGGTGCATGTACGGGAACGGGTCGGGGACACCGACTTCGTCTGGCATGCGTGGTTTGGCTGCTGCTTCGCTCATGTTGCAATTCTCCCTCGGGGCCGGGCGCACCCGGTGTCGTTATTTCAGATGGTGGTCGCGGTCACTCTGCGTTGATTTGCAGACCGGCCTCGCGCGCCTTGCGCTCGAACCACTTATTGGCCTCTACGTCAAAGTCGTCCGTGCGCACATAGCTTGAGGTGCGCGGGTGGTTGACCATGTTCGGATCTGCATCAAGGCCCATCGCGTCCAGGAAGGCCGGCAGGCCGATCCGGTCGATGGTTTCGCCAACCCGCTCGTGTTCCAGCGCGTTGTCGGCAAAGAATTCGACCATTTCCTCGGCGAATTCTTCCAGCTTCTCAAAGTCTTCGTCCGACTCCAGCTTCATGAACGGCACCACCATGATGCCCATCAGATCGCCAACCTTAAGCGAACGCTTGCCGCCGACCATGATCGACACGCCCTTGTCGTCACCGGGTGACAGCGCCTTGGTCATCACGTTGATGCAGTGCATGCAGCGCACGCAGGACTTGTTGTCGATGTCGATCGTGTCATCGTCATTCAGCGAAATGGCCCGCGTCGGGCACATGGAAACAACCGTGTCGATGGTGTACTTGCGGCCCTTCTCGGCCACGTGTTCCTTGACCTTTTCCTGGTTGATCTTGATGTCGTCACGCCAGGTGCCGATCACCGCGAAATCAGCCCGGTGGATGGCGTTCACACAGTCGTTGGCACAGCCTGAGAACTTGAACTTGAACTTATAAGGCAGCGACGGGCGGTGCATTTCGTCCAGCAGGTTGTTGATGACGCCGCGCAGGGCGCGCTGTTCATCAAAGCAGGACTGTTCGCAGCGGGCCGCGCCCACACAGCTCATCGAGGTACGCAGGGCCGGGCCGGCACCGCCAAGGTCGAAACCGATCTTGTTCAGCGCATCAAAGGCCTTTTGCGTGTTCTCGGTGGTACAGCCCTGGAACATGATGTCACCGGACTGGCCGTGAAACGCGATCAGGCCTGATCCGTGTTCCTCCCAGATGTCACACATCTGACGCAGCAGGTCGGTGGAATAATGGAACCCCGGAGGCGGCATCACACGCAGAGTGTGGAATTCCTTGGATTCGGGGAATTTGTCGGCCACTTCGGAAAAGCGCGGGATGATGCCGCCGCCATAGCCGAACACCGAAACGGTGCCGCCCTTCCAGTAACCCATCTTGTTTTCGTAAGAATGGTTCAACTGACCCAGAAGGTCATTCATGATTTTCTGGTTGTTCGGCGTGCCCTCGTCGCGCAGCCGCTTGATACCCGTTACAAAGCTGGGCCAGGGCCCATCTTCGAGCTTGTCCAGGTGGGGTGTCGGGTGCGTTCCGCCCTTACCGGTTTCCGGCTGGTCGTCCGTGTGATCACCGTCTTTCATCGTTTCCTCCCAATCTGGTACTTAGCCACAGCCAACATCGGGCATAAGGCAACATGGTGACAGAGGCCTGACCGCCAGAGAACCCTTGTTCAGGTCCCAAATCCCGGCCGTTTCCAGCCGGGTTTCTGGTCAGCAGCCTCCCTGCTTCGCCACTATACATTTAAATAATCGAATGTAATAATCAATGGACAAATGACATCTGCGGCCAATCAAGGTCCGTAAGGGTCGTAATGGCCACCCAAAACCCGACCGAAACGGTGTACTGAATGATGAATAAAATAGATGATTATCAGTCATTTAACTGGTCAGACCTGGAGGATGATCAGGCTTATGAAATTTGGCGCGAGGCGCGGCTGAATGCGGCCAAAAATGGCCGGAAATACGTACCTGTCAGGGTTGGGGACCTCGGAAATCCGACCGAATCCGAGGTTTCAGAGCTGATCCGGCGCTGTGACGAGGCAAATTTTGCACTGTACGAAAGCAAGGAAACCGCCAGCGCGCCGCTGCTTGGTCAATTCGCTGCGGCGTTCGGTCTGCGGGTCGCTGAAAAGCACCGCTCGGCTGACGGGTCCGGGATTGTGTCGCTTCAGGTTTCTGACAAGGCGGCGCAACGCGGTTATATCCCCTATTCGCCGCGCGGCATGAACTGGCACACCGACGGGTATTATAACGCGCCGGATCAGCTTATTTCCGGGTTTATCCTGCATTGTGTGCGTCCGGCGGGGGACGGCGGGGTCAATCAAATTCTTGACCCTGAGATTCTGTATATCCGTCTGCGCGACATATCCCCGGACCACGTGCGCGCCCTGATGCACCCCGGTGCAATGACCATCCCCGAAAACGCCGAACCGGACGGCACAGTGCGCCCGGTCTCGGTCGGGCCGGTGTTTTACAGTGATTCGGACACTGGCCGCCTGCAAATGCGTTACACGGCCCGGACCCGCAGCATCGCCTGGCGCGATGACCCGGCCACCAAGGCCGCCGAGGCCTGCCTGCGGATGTGTCTGGCGCAGGATGATCCGGCTATGGTACGGGTGGCGCTGAAGGCAGGGCAGGGGGTGCTGAACAACAACGTCCTGCACAACAGGACCGGATTTCAGGACAAACAAGATGGGCAGGATGGGCAGGATATGGGTGGCAGGCTCATGTTTCGCGTCAGGTTCCACAATCGCGTGAAAAGGAATGTGTGATGGCCAAGCTAAGTGATCTGATAATCTCGAACCCGGATGTAAAAACCTTTCCAGAGCTTGAATTGCTGGTGCGCCTTGCCGGTGACGCCGGAGAGATGTTCATCGAGATGGATGTAAAGCCGGATTTCCGCGATACGCCGCGCAAATGGGAATGGCTACTTGAAGCGGCCTTTACCAATGGAACCACCTATGACTGACGAGACCCTGAAAGATCTGGGTGAAATCGCCCTGCCGTATAATCGCCGGGTGGTCCTGCGAGAGGTGAAATTCGACAGTGGACTGACAATGACCCGGCTGGTGTTCTTTGAGGGCAAACGGGTTACTCAGATTGATCTGGATGATGCAACGGCCGAACAACTGGGCAATGCCCTGCTGTCCGGCGCAAACAGGTAAAGGATCGGGCGAATGGATTATCTGCCAGTATTTCTTGATATTCGTGACCGCCGGGTGCTGGTTGACGGGGGCGAAACCATTGCTGCACGCCGGGTCGAACGCGCCCTTGCGGCGGGGGCGCGGGTTGTGGCCTTTGATCCCGAACCGGGGCAGGAATTGCTGGGTCTGGCCGATCAGCCGGGGCTGACGATCCATACCCACCTGCCACAGGAAAGCGACGTTCAGGGTTGCGCCGTGGTCTATGGCGCATCCGAGGACCGCACGCGCGATGAACGGCTGTATGGCTGGTCCCGCGCGGCAAATGTGCTGTGCAATATCGCCGACTGGACCGAAAAGTGCGACTTTATCACCCCGTCCATCGTTGACCGGTCACCCATCGTCATTGCCATATCCACCGGCGGCGCGGCCCCGGTGATTGCGCGCATCCTGCGGGCACGGATCGAGTCCATCGTCCCAAGCGCCTTTGGCCAACTGGCCAACTTTACCGGGGCCTTTCGCGACCGCATTGCCACCACCATCCGCACGGGCATGGGGCGCCGGCGGTTCTGGGAACGGATGATCGACGGCCCGGCGGGTGACATGTTTCTGGCCGGCAACACCGAACGCGCCCGCGAACAGATCACCAGCGATCTGGACCAGCACACTGCAGGTGACGCGCAACAAACGGGCGAGGTTTATCTTGTCGGGGCCGGGCCGGGTGATCCGGATCTGCTGACCTTTCGGGCCTTGCGACTGATGCAGCGATGCGATGTGGTTTTGTATGACCGGTTGGTTGGCGACGACATCATGTCCCTGGTGCGCCGGGATGCACAACGCATCTATGTGGGCAAGCAACCGCGGGACCACACCATGCCGCAAGAGGATATATCAGAACTGATGGTCCGCCTTGCCAAACAGGGCAACCGCGTGTTGCGCCTGAAGGGGGGCGATCCGTTCATCTTTGGGCGGGGCGGTGAAGAGATTGAAAAGCTGGCAGAAAACGGGGTCGGGTTTCAGGTCGTTCCCGGCATTACCGCCGCCGCCGGTTGCGGGTCTTATGCCGGAATACCGCTGACCCATCGTGATCATGCACAGGCCTGCACCTTTGTTACAGCACATGGCAAGGACGGTGCCCTGGTGCCGGACTGGAAAACACTGATCCGACCGGGGCAGACCGTTGCCGTCTATATGGGCCTTGGTAACCTGCCGGTCCTTGTTGATGGCGCGCGTGAACATGGCGTTGACATGGCCACGCCGGTGGCGGTCATCGAGAACGGCACACGGGCCAATCAGATCGTGGTGACCGGCCCGCTGTCCGGGATTGCCGGTCAGGTGCGGGATGCCGCACTGAAAGGCCCGGCGATGATCATTATCGGCAGTGTCGTGACCCTGCGTGACAGGCTGAACTGGACCGGCAATTTCGATGGTGGTCAGGCAATGGCGCTGTCGTCATCCACCACCCCGGATGTCATGGCCAAAAGCGATCAGGGGTAAGGGATAATTCGTCAGGCAATGATCCCCCCTTTTTCGATCAGGCCCAGTTGTGTCGCCGCCCATGGTGCGGCTGTTTCGATCTGGGCAGACAGGGACATCAACGCCTCGTCCTGACCAAAACCCATGGCCAGATGCACGCCCACCGGCAGGCCATCGCCGCTCCAGTGCAGGGGCAGTGATACGGCTGGCTGGCCGCTGGCGTTGAAAATGGCGGTAAACGGGGAATAGTCGAACACCCCGCCCTTGCCGGTCCGGTAATCGACGAAATCTTCGTTGTCGGGTTTGTATGCCCCCACGCGTGCGGGGGGCGTGGCCAGGGTTGGCGTGACCAGCACATCGCAATCGTCGAACACATGCGCCATGCGCCGGCCAAAGGCATGAACCGCATTGACCGCCGCCAGATAGTCCGACCCAGAAACCTGATCGGCATAGGCCAGCGCGCCGCGCGTGACGCCTTCGATCAGGGCCGGATCAAGCGGGGCGTCGCCCAGATTGTTGCGGATGGCCAGCGCCGTGCCACAGGCCACGATACGGGTCCAGGCCAGCATCATTGCCGTCACGTCCAGGTCGGCCGGCGTGCGGAATTCTTCAACGTGGTGGCCCAGACCGGCCAGCAAAGCGGCGGTTTTCTCGACCGCGATCACGCATTCGGGATGCACCCTGTCGCCGCCCAGCGTGTGCGTGGCGAACCTGACCCGCAAGGCCTCCGGCGGGCGGGCCATCGCCGCGACAAAGCTGCCTTGCATCGGCGGTGCCCAATAGGGCGCGCCCACATCGGCCCCGCGCACCGCGTCCAGCAATGCGGCTGTGTCGCGCAAGGACCGGGTCAGGAACCCGTCCATCGCCATGCCGCCCCAGCCTTCGCCGGCCATCGGGCCGCTGGGCAGGCGCGCGCGGGTGGGTTTGAACCCGACCAGCCCGCAGGAACTGGCCGGTATCCGCACCGACCCGCCCCCGTCCGAGCCATGCGCAACAGGCACGATCCCTGCCGCCACCGCCGCCCCCGATCCGCCGGATGATCCGCCCGAGGTGTGGCCAGGGTTCCACGGGTTGCGCGTAGGTCCGCCGTAAACCTGCGATTCAGTGACCGGCCCAACGCCCATTTCGGGCGATGTGGTGCGGGCGAACGGAACCAACCCGGTGGCGCGCATACGCAGAAAAATCTCGGAATTGTGGCCCCAGACCATGCCTTCTGTCAGTTTCGATCCGTTGTTGGTCGGAAAATCGATTGCCGCGGCACCAAGGTCTTTCATAAGGAACGGCACGCCCCGGAACGGTCCCTTTGGCAACCCGCGCCTGATTGCATCGCGGGCCACGGATTCGCGCAGATGCACCACCGCGTTCAGTTCCGGGTTCAGCTTTGCCACCTGCTCAAGCGCGATATCCAGCACCTGATCCGGGCTTACCTCGCCCTTGGCCAGCAATGCGGCCAACCCGGTTGCGTCCTGCTTCAGATAAAGTTCTTTCATTTCCAGCTTCCTGCGATTGACCATATAGTGACGTAACAAAGCCTATGATGGCGGCGTGAAAATGAATAGGTGGCTGTTCGTAACAGCCACCAATACGACAAAAGGATTGAACACAACTGATGCGCATATCTGCTGAATCCACCCCGGCAACCGGCCATGATGGCCCCTATCCGGCCCCTGTCGGGATTTCACGCCAGCCCGTTCTGCCCGAATGGATCGACTATAACGGCCACATGAATGTCGCCTATTACGGGATCGCGTTTGACAAGGCATCGGATATTGTTCTTTCCGAGCATCTGGGCGTTGGGGTTGAACATGTGCAGGCCACGGGGCAGGGGCCTTATGTGCTGCAATCGCATCAACATTATCTGAACGAGATGCGCCTGGGCGAGACATTTTGCGTGCGCTTTCGGCTGATCGATCACGATACCAAGCGGATGCATCTGTTTGGTGACATGGTGTCCGAGGGGTCGGGGGCCATCTGTGCGACGCAGGAAATCATTGTGATGAATGTTGACCACCAGACCGGCCGGTCCGCGCCCTATCCTGGCTGGGCGGTGCGCCGGTTTGCCCGGATGAAGGCAGACCACGCGGGCCTTTTAGTGCCGCCACAACTGGGCGCGACACTGGGGATAAGGAAACTCTGAACAAGCCACCTCCGGGCATTTTCAAACCAGATGGGTCTTGACCCTAAGTGTGGTTGCGCTGGCGTTACACGATAAGCAGGCCGGAAAGCAGGCCGGATTGCACAATTAGGCTTTTCGGATTTGACGATATATTTGACTGGTGGCATGACTGGTGTCGGGCAGACGCCAGAGCGGGAGGCAACCATGGCATCACTGGATACGCAGAAAGGTGTTTGGAAATCAGGCAAGGGCAAGGGGCGCACAACCCCCAAGGGTCGCCAGTTTACGGATGACGCGTTGTCGGTGGTGCAGGGCCTGCTGGGCACCCGCCCGCGACGCCGTGATCTGCTGATCGAATTCCTGCACCTTATTCAGGACCGGTTTGGCCACCTGTCGGTGGAAAACCTGTGCGCGCTGGCCCATGAAATGCACCTGCCCCAGGCCGAGGTATACGAGGTCGCGACTTTTTATGCCCATTTTGACGTGGTGAAAGAGGACGAAACCCCACCGCCGGCGCTGAGCATCCGGGTGTGCGATTCCCTTTCGTGCGAAATGGCCGGGGCGCAGGCATTGCAGGCGGCGCTGGAACAGGGGTTGGATCCGGCGCAGGTGCGTGTGCTGCGGGCCCCCTGCATGGGGTGTTGCGATACGGCCCCGGTGCTGGAACTGGGCCATAACCATATCGACCACGCAGACGTTGAAAAGGTACGGGCCGCCATCGATGCCGGGGCCACCCACCCGACGATCCCTGATTATCAGACCTATGCAGATTATGCGGCCAGCGGCGGTTACGAGAAACTTGTGGCCCTGCGCGATGGCGCCACGTGGACGCAGGTGCAGGACATGATCGCGGCCTCTGGTCTGCGGGGGCTTGGCGGGGCCGGGTTCCCGTCCGGGCGCAAGTGGGAATTCGTGCGCGCCCACCCCGGCCCGCGCTATCTGGCGGTGAATGGGGACGAGGGCGAACCGGGCACCTTCAAGGACCGCTATTACCTTGAACGCACCCCGCATCTGATGCTTGAGGGCATGTTGATTGCCGCATGGGCGGTCGGGGCGGACAAGGTGTTCATCTATATGCGCGATGAATACCCGGCTGTGCTGCATATCCTTGCGAGCGAGATTGCGGCGCTTGAGGCTGCGGGTATCGTGGCCCCCGGTTATATCGACCTGCGGCGCGGGGCCGGGGCCTATATCTGTGGCGAAGAAAGCGCGATGATCGAAAGCATCGAGGGCAAGCGCGGTTTGCCACGCCACCGCCCGCCCTATGTGGCGCAGGTGGGGATATTCGGTCAGCCCACGCTGGTGCATAATGTTGAAACCCTGCACTGGATCGCGCGGATCTGCCGCGAAGGGCCGCAGGTTCTGAACGCTACGGAAAAGAATGGCCGCAAGGGGCTGCGCAGCTATTCGGTGTCGGGCCGTGTGGCTGCCCCCGGTGTTTATTTGCTGCCTGCCGGGTCAACCATTCAGGATGTGATTGGTGCCGCCGGGGGCATGGCGGCGGGCCATGTGTTCAAGGCGTATCAGCCGGGCGGGCCGTCTTCGGGGGTGTTGCCCGCGTCGATCGATGATGTGGCGCTGGATTTTGACACATTGCAACCGCTGGGCACCTTCATCGGGTCGGCGGCGGTGGTGGTGCTGTCCGATCACGACAGTGTGCGCGATGCGGCGCTGAACATGCTGCGGTTCTTTGCCGACGAAAGCTGTGGCCAGTGTACGCCCTGCCGGGTGGGCTGTGAAAAGGCGGTCGGGTTGATGCAGGCGGATCACTGGGATCAGGGGCTGCTGGAAGAACTGTGTCAGGTGATGACTGATGCGTCGATCTGCGGGCTGGGGCAGGCGGCCCCGAACCCGATCCGGCTGGTGATGCAGCATTTTGAGGATGAGATTTAAGGCGCGTGGGTTTCACCCACCCCATGATCACAGGAGAAGGCAATGCCGGACGGAAACCAGATTAGCACGGTTACTTTTTCGCTGGACGGCGAAGATGTCACCGTCACGCAGGGCCTGACCATCTGGGAGGCCGCCCATGGGCGTGGCCTGATCATCCCGCATCTGTGCCATAAACCCGAACCGGGCTATCAGCCCGACGGCAATTGCCGTGCCTGCATGGTCGAGGTTGAGGGCGAACGCACGCTGGCCGCATCCTGTATCCGCCCTGCCACGGATGGCATGGTGGTACACACGAACAGCGACCGCGCCACAAAGGCCCGCGCCATGGTGATCGAACTTCTGGCCACAGACCAGCCGGACGCGGCGCATGATGTGTCCTCGCATTTTGGCGATATGGCGCGCGCCGTTCACGTCGAACAAAGCCGGTTTGCCAGGTTGGAAAAGGCGCGCGTGCCGCTGTTGGATGCCAGCCATGTGGCGATGGCGGTCAATCTGGATGCTTGTATTCAGTGCAACCTGTGTGTGCGGGCCTGCCGCGATGTGCAGGTCAACGACGTGATCGCCATGTCGGGCCGGGGCCGGGATGCGCAGATCAGCTTTGACATGGGCGATCCGATGGGGGCCAGCACCTGTGTGGCCTGTGGCGAATGTGTTCAGGCCTGTCCGACCGGGGCGCTGATGCCCGCCGCCATGCTGGACGGCGCACAGGCCGGGGACAGCCGCGATTTTGATCGCGAAGTGGCCAGTATCTGTCCGTTTTGCGGGGTCGGTTGCCAGCTTAGTTTCAAGATCAAGGATGGGCGGATCAAATCGGTTGATGGGCTGAACGGCCCGGCCAATGAAAATCGGCTGTGCGTCAAGGGGCGGTTCGGGTTCGATTATGTTGACCATCCGCACCGCCTGACCAAACCGCTGATCCGGCGCGCGGATGCCCCTGCCAAGGGGCTGAACGTCGATCCCGCCAATCCCCTGACCCATTTCCGCGAGGCCACCTGGGACGAGGCGCTGGATGTTGCGGCCAATGGGCTTAAGGCGCTGCGCGACGATGATGGCACCCGCGTGGCCGGGTTGGGGTCGGCCAAATGTTCCAACGAAGAGGCATACCTGTTTCAGAAACTGATCCGTCAGGGCTTTGGCCATAATAACGTCGATCACTGTACGCGGTTGTGCCATGCCTCGTCGGTTTCCGCGCTGTTGGAAAATGTCGGATCGGGGGCGGTGACGGCCACGTTCAACCAGATTGAAAATTCGGATGTGGCAATTGTCATCGGCTGTAACCCGGTTGAAAACCACCCCGTCGCGGCGACCTGGTTCAAGCAGTTCGTCAAACGTGGTGGCAAGCTGATTGTCATGGACCCGCGCGGTGTCGGCCTTGGCCGGTTTGCCACGCACCGGGTACAGTTCAAGCCGGGTGGCGATGTGTCGATGCTGAACGCGATCATGCATGTGATCGTCCAGGAAGGGCTGTATGATCAGGCCTATATCGATGCCCATACCGAAAACTGGCAGGCAATGAAGGACCATCTGGCCGGGTTTGCCCCGGAAAAGATGGCCGCCATTTGCGGCGTTGATGCCGATCAGTTGCGCGATGTGGCCCGTACCTTTGCCGCCGGTAAGGCGGGCATGATATTCTGGGGCATGGGTATTTCCCAGCATATTCACGGCACAGACAATGCCCGCTGCCTGATTTCACTGGCGCTGATGACCGGCAATGTCGGGCGGCCCGGCGCGGGCCTGCACCCCTTGCGGGGTCAAAATAACGTACAGGGCGCGTCTGATGCGGGGCTGATCCCGATGTTCCTGCCCGATTATCAGTCAGTGACGGATGACGCGGTGCGTGCTGCGTTCGCCAAAACCTGGAACAGCGGTGATTTCAGCGCCGAAAAGGGCCTGACCGTGGTTGAGATGATCGATGCGATCCACGCCGGTCAGATCAGGGGCATGTATATTCTGGGTGAAAACCCGGCCATGTCGGACCCGAATGTGGGCCATGCACGTGCGGCACTGGCCAAGTTGGATCATCTGGTGGTGCAGGATATCTTTCTGACCGAAACCGCCAACTATGCCGACGTGATCCTGCCCGCCAGCGCCTGGGCAGAAAAGGCCGGCACCGTGACCAACACCAACCGTCAGGTGCAGATGGGCCGCCCCGCCGTGTCGCCACCGGGCGAGGCCCGCGAGGATTGGTGGATCGAAACGGAACTGGCCAAACGGTTGGGGCTGGACTGGGATTACACGCACCCCAAACAGGTGTTCGCCGAGATGGCGCAGAACATGGGGTCGCTTGATAACATCACATGGGAACGGCTGGAAAAGGCCACTGTGACCTATCCGTCGCTTTCCCCCGATGATCCGGGCCA
>DAOUPC010000239.1 GCA_030626365.1 Paracoccaceae bacterium | reverse complement strand
GTTGTCATGTCGGTCTCTCCAGTTCAGGTTTCAATGTGAATGCCTTTCACATTAATAGAGATGTTGATTTCAGGTCTATTTTGCAAGGGTCAATGTAAATCTTTTTTACATTTATGGAAATTAACAGGTAAAATCAGATAGTTGCGCGTTGGAAATTCGCAACATCTGGGCTGGGGTTACCTGAAAAACATGGTGCGGTGTGCCCGCTGCGGCCCAGATCGTATCGAACTTTGTCAGGTGCGGGTCCATAAAGGCGCGGATCGGGTTCAGGTGCCCGACCGGGGAAACGCCGCCAATGGCAAACCCGGTCTGCGCCCGGATCAGCGCGGCCTCTGCCTTGCCCAACTGCTCGCCAACCAGCAAGGCGGCCTTGGTTTCGTCCACCCGGTTCGCGCCCGCAGTCAGGAACAGCACCGCCTGGCCGCTTTGTGCGGCGCGAAAGATGATCGACTTGGCGATCTGGTCCACCTCGCAACCAAGTGCGGCGGCGGCATCGGCGGCGGTGCGCGCCAGCGCGGTTTCGCGGATTTGCGGCTCCAACCCGGCGGCCACAAGGGCCGCGCGCACCCGTTTCAGGCTTTTGCTCATGATGTCCCCCGTTGACCGTCCCCGAATTTGTGCGAAACTCTCGCACATGGATATAAAAGACAAGATCGATATGCCTGATCTGGGCGGATTTCTGGCCCTTGAAACCAAAGTGTGGCAGGCGCTGGTTACCGGGGATGCCCGGGCTGATAATGCCCTGCTGACCCCTGATTTCCTTGGTGTTTATCCCAGCGGCTTTGCTGGGCGGGCGGATCATTGCGGGCAGTTGGATGCAGGGCCGGTGATGCACAGTTATCAGCTTGATCAGGCCCACTTACTGGTAATTGGCGCGGATCACGCTTTGCTAAGCTACCGGGCGACATACCGGCGGGTCGGGGGGCAAAGCGAGGTGATGTTCATCAGCTCACTTTGGCAACGGAGCGCCATGGGTTGGCGCAACCGCTTTTCACAAGATACCCCTGCGGCATAAACCCCCGGCCAGTGGCAGGTTCACACCGGTCATTGACCCCCACAGGTCCACACCGCATCTTGGCCACATGGAATTTGCCCGTCTTATCACCCGCCTTCCCCGTGCCTTTGACCCCGATCTGGGGGCCGAAGGGCGTGCCGCAATGCCCGGCCTGACCGCTGATCTGGGCGAACTGGTGACCGGGGCGGCGGGGTCCAGCCCCTATCTGAAAGGGTTGATCGAACGCGAACGCGACTGGCTGACCGGCGCATTTGATGACGCAGAGAACGCCGTGGCGGGGGTGTTCGCCCTGATGCGCGATCTGGCCCCCGATCAGCTTAAGCCGGGGCTGCGTCAGGCCAAACGGCGCATTGCACTGATCACTGCGCTGGCCGATCTGGCCGGGGTGTGGCCGCTGGAAAAGGTCACGGCGGTACTAACCGATTTTGCCGCACTGGCCTGTGATCTGGCCATCAAGGCCGAGGTCGCGGCGCTGATCCGGCGTGGCAAACTGCCGGGGCAGGGGCCGGATGACGTGGCGGTGGCTGGCGGGCTGACGGTGCTGGCGATGGGCAAGATGGGCGCGCACGAACTGAATTATTCGTCCGATATCGATCTGATCTGCCTGTTCGACGAAACCCGCTATGACAGGGATGATTTTCACGATGCGCGCCACGCTTTGGTGCGGGCCACGCGCAACATGTGTTCGATCCTTAGTGAACGAAATGCGGATGGCTATGTGTTTCGCACCGATCTGCGCCTGCGCCCCGATCCGGCCGTCACGCCGGTCTGTCTGGCCATGGCGGCGGCGGAATCCTATTACGAAAGCCTGGGGCGCACGTGGGAACGGGCCGCCTATATCAAGGCCCGTCCGGCGGCGGGGGATATGGATGCAGGCGCGCGGTTCCTTGATACGCTGACCCCGTTCGTCTGGCGCCGGCATCTGGATTTTGCGGCCATTCAAGATGCCCACGACATGCGCCTGCGTATCCGCGAACACAAAGGCACCGGCGGCGCGCTGGTGGTGCCGGGGCACGACATGAAACTGGGGCGCGGTGGTATCCGCGAGATCGAATTCTTTACCCAGACGCTGCAACTTATCGCGGGCGGGCGTGACCCTGACCTGCGCTTGCGCGGCACCACCGAAGGTCTGGCGGCGCTGTCTGCCAAGGACTGGGTCCCGGATGACGTGGCCAGCGCGCTGGCCGCGCATTACCGCGCCCACCGCGAGGTTGAACACCGTATCCAGATGGTAAATGACGCCCAGACCCACAAGATGCCCAAATCTGAGGATGGCATGGCCCGTGTTGCCTGTCTGATGGGCACGGATGTGGCCAGCCTGAACGCCGATCTGGCCACCCGCCTTGGCGAGGTCCACGACATGACCGAGGGCTTTTTCGCCCCCGATGCAGCCCCCGCACCCGATCCTGCGGCGCTGCCTGATAACCTTGATGCGTCAATTCTGGCCCGCTGGCCTGCCTATCCGGCGCTGCGATCATCACGGGCATCGCATATCTTTGACCGGCTGAAACCAGAGCTTTTGGCGCGTCTGTCCAGAACCGCGCGCCCGGACGAGGCATTGGTGGCGCTGGATGGGTTTCTGGCCGGTCTGCCCGCCGGTGTTCAGCTTTTTTCACTGTTCGAGGCCAATCCGCAACTGATCGACCTGCTGATTGATATTGTCGGCACGTCACCTGTGCTGGCGGGGTTCCTGTCGCGCAATTCATCCGTGTTCGATGCGGTGATTGGTGGTGATTTCTTTGCCGACTGGCCCGGTGGGTTTGCGTTACAACAGGAACTGGCCGCCCTGCTGGACAGTGAGGCGGATTATGAAAGTCAGCTTGATGCGGCGCGCCGCTGGACCAAGGAATGGCATTTCCGCATTGGTGTGCATCACCTGCGCGGGTTGATCGACGCAACGGCGGCGGGGGCGCAATATGCCGATCTGGCGGATGCGGTGATTAGGGCGCTGATGCCGGTGGTGGTGGATCAGTTCGCGGCCAAACACGGGGGCGCGTCGGGGCGTGGGGCTGCGGTTCTGGGCATGGGGTCACTGGGGGCGGGGCGGCTGAATGCGATGTCCGATCTGGATATGATCGTGATCTATGATCCGGGTGATGGCGAGGAATCGGATATGTCCGATGGCCCGCGCCCCCTGGCCACGCGGCCCTATTATGCGCGCCTGACACAGGCATTGATCACCGCGCTGACCGCGCCAATGGCGCAGGGGCGTCTTTACGAGGTGGACATGCGCCTGCGCCCCTCGGGCAGTCAGGGACCGGTGGCCACCTCTTGGGCCAGTTTCACCAGTTATCAGCGCGATCAGGCCTGGGTGTGGGAACATCTGGCCCTGACCCGCGCCCGCCCGGTGGCTGGTGCGCCCGCCCTGATGGCCGATATTGAAACGTTTCGCCAGACGGTGCTGGCGACCCCGCGCGCGGCGGCGCAAGTGTTGCGCGGTGTGGCCGATATGCGTGCGCGGATCGCGGCAGCCAAGTCGCCCGCCAGCCTTTGGGATGCCAAAATCGGACCGGGGCGGATGCAGGACATTGAACTGATCGCCCAGACGGGCGCGTTGATGGCCGGACTGGCGGTGCGCGATGTAAAATCCGGTTTGCAGGGTGCCGTCGCAAGTGGCTGGCTTGATGTCGCGGATGCGGACGCCCTGAGCGGGTGCCATGATCTGTGCTGGTCGGTACAAAGCGCCATGCGCCTGATGTCCGGCAAGACGATCGAGACCGGACAGATGGGCGAGGGGGGGCTTGCCTTTTTGTGCCGCACCACCGGGTTTGCCGATATTGACGCGCTGCAAAAGGCCCTTGAAACGGCCTATGACAGGGCGGGCGGGATCATCACGGCGGCCCTGCCGCAAGAAAGCGATAAGAGCGATGAGTGACGCCGCAACCCCCGATACATCGCAAGACCCCAAAGGGCTGATCCGCGAGGCCTATCGCATTGATGGCATCACCCCGTCCCAGTGCCGCAGCATCTTTCTTGACTGGGCGCTTAGCCTGCCCGCCGGGCAGGATAGCGATGCGGCGCTGACGGCCCTTTTGGCGCGCCACGGCACGGATGCGCCCGACCACCCAATGAGCGATGTCTTGCGTCAGGGCCTGATCAAAATGACCAACCCGCGCCGTCGTGGCGGGTGGCGCTCACGCTCACGCGACTGACATCCGGGCCGGGCTTGGGTCTGAACCCACGTCTAAAGCTGAGTCTGGTATGCCTGTAAACTATCCTCAAATCGAACAGAAATTGTCTAAGATTCGCCCCATTTGGGAGAGATTTGTTATCGCGAGCGGAAAGCTGCCGGCCCGTATGCCCCAGCCCGTATGCCCCGGCCCGCACACTAGGGTGCGACCAAGGAGATAAGACAATGAAAACCGTAAAAACCGCAAAGATGTTTCTGTTTCTGGGTTTGGGCCTCGCGGTCTCGGCCTGTGCCAACGTAGAGGTTGCAAGCCGCAAC
>DAOUPC010000279.1 GCA_030626365.1 Paracoccaceae bacterium | reverse complement strand
GGCACCGGCCATCGACAGCCAGGCATCGGTCATACGCCAGCCCAGATCGGGCGCGCGTTTGCCGTAATCCATGTGGCCATAGATTCTTACGCCGTCGATTTCCTTGACATCGTTCGAGAAGAACTCGGCGATGTCCTCGTAGGCCGACCAGTTGACTGGCACACCCAGTTCATAACCATACTTGGCCTTGAACGCGGTCTTAAAGTCTTCACGGTCGAACCAGTCCTTGCGGAACCAATAGAGGTTGGCAAACTGCTGGTCGGGCAGTTGATACAGATCACCATCCGGACCGGTGGTGAACTGGGTGCCGATAAAGTCAGCCAGATCCAGCGTCGGGGATGTCACCCCGGAAAAATCACCCGCCATCATGTCGGTCAGGTTGTAAGCCAGTTGCAACCGCGAGTGCGTGCCGATCAGGTCTGAATCGTTGACATAAGCGTCATACAGGTTGCGCTGCGTCTGCATCTGCGTCTGCACCGCCTGGACAACTTCGCCTTCGCCCAAAATCTGATGGTTTACCTTGATGCCGGTAATTTCCAGAAACGCCTTGGTCAGGGTTTCGGATTCATAACCGTGCGTCGGGATGCCTTCTGACAGGACGTTGATTTCCATGCCCGCATAGGGCTTGGCAGCGTTGATGAACCAGTCCATCTCGGACTGTTGTTCGTCTTTTGTCAGAACCGAGGGCTGAAACTCCTCGTTGATCCATTTCTGGGCTGCGGCCGCATCAGCGTGCGCAGCTGTTGTGCCCGCCATTACGGCCGAAACCGCCACAGCAGAAAGTAGAAGCCTTCGCATAGTATCCTCCCAATTTTCGTATTGCTGAATTTGATCAGCTGCCGCATGCTGTTCCGAAAGTTACCGAAAGTCAAAAGAAAAAAGCCGTTGGAATTTTGCATTCATATTTACTAGATTGCTCTGCTAATAGGGCACAGCAAAACGGGGGGCAGGTCAAAGTGGACGTGGAAAGCAGGCAGGATGCGATCCTTGGGATGTTGCGCACGCAGGACCGCGTGGGGACAGACGATCTGGCCGTGCATTTCTGCGTCAGCATCCAGACAATCCGCAGCGACCTGCGTGATCTGTCCGAGGCCGGCCTGGTGGACCGTATCCGTGGCGGCGCGCGCCGCGTCATATCCGCCTCGAATCGCGATTACAGTGAACGGCGCAAACTGAACGCGGCCCGAAAAGAGAAAATCGGCGCGATGGCGGCCTCGCTGATTCCCGATAATTGCTCGATCACACTGAACATCGGTTCGACCACCGAACAGGTGGCGCGCGCATTGGGCAATCACCGTGATCTGGTGGTCCTGTCCAACAACATCAACATCATCAACACGCTGATGGGCACCAAATCAAAAGAGCTGATCCTGGTGGGCGGCGCAGTCCGTCAAAGTGACGGGGCCATTGTTGGAGAAGACGCGGTTGAATTCATTTCGCGCTTCAAGGTGGATTTCGCCGTGATCGGTGCCTCGGCACTGGATGCGGACGGTTCTGTTCTTGACTATGACGCGCGCGAGGTTTCTGTGGCCCGTGCCATCCTGCGCAATGCCCGAACCCGCCTGCTGGTTTGTGACAATACCAAATTCGAGCGCACAGCGCCGGTGCGGATTTGTAACATATCAGAACTGGATTACGTGATCACCGATGTTGCCCCACCCCAAAACTTTATCAAGGCGGCCCGAAAATCTCAGACTGAAATTATGACCCTGGAAGACAGTAATGGTATCTGACGAAATCACGTATGATTTGTTTGTCATCGGCGGCGGCATCAATGGCTGCGGTATCGCACGCGATGCTGCCGGGCGGGGCCTTTCGGTTGGGCTGGCTGAAATGAACGATCTGGCCTCGGCCACCTCATCCGCCTCAACCAAACTGTTTCACGGCGGCTTGCGGTATCTGGAGTATTTCAAGTTCCGCCTGGTCCGCGAGGCCCTGATCGAACGCGAAATCCTGTTGCGGGCCATGCCTCACATCAGTTGGCCAATGCGCTTTGTTCTGCCCTATTCCAGCGATATGCGGTTCGACAATGACACCCCCACATCGCGTCTGATGTCCCTGTTCATGCCGTGGATGAAGGGGCGCCGCCCCGCCTGGCTGATCCGGTTGGGGCTGTTTTTGTATGACCACCTTGGCGGTCGCAAAATCCTGCCGGGCACCAAAACCCTGGACCTGACGCAGGACATTGCCGGTGGGCCGTTACAGGACCGGTTTGGCAAGGCGTATGAATATTCTGATTGCTGGGTCGAGGATTCGCGACTGGTCGTGCTGAATGCGCGGGATGCACAGGCCCATGGCGCACATATCATGACCCGGACCACGGTTGTATCGGCCACGCGTGTCGGTGACACATGGTCCATAAAGCTGCACGATCAGGCCACGGACAGCCACAAGACGGTAAGCGCCCGGATGCTGGTTAATGCGGGTGGCCCATGGGTTGGCGATATCATCCGAAACACTGTCGGCATCAACACCAACGAAGGGGTGCGGTTGGTGCGTGGCAGCCATATCGTGACCCGCAAACTGTTTGACCATGACAAATGCTATTTCTTTCAGGGCCGCGATGGTCGCATCATCTTTGCAATCCCCTATCAGGGCGACTTTACGCTGATAGGCACCACCGACGCGGAACATGCCGACCCATCCGTTGCGCCGGTTTGTACCGAGGAAAAAAAACGCTATTTGCTTGAGTTCGCCTCGCAGTATTTCAAAACCCCGGTCACCGAGGATGATGTCGTCTGGAGCTATTCCGGCGTGCGGCCCCTTTATGACGACGGGGCCAATTCAGCCACGGCAGCAACAAGGGACTATGTCCTGTCAATGAACCAAACCGACGGCGCGCCGCTGTTGAACGTGTTTGGCGGCAAGATCACCACCTACCGCAAACTGGCCGAGGCCGCCCTTGCCAAGATGTCCGCGCATTTCCCGGAAATGTCCGGAAACTGGACCGCTTTGGCCCCCCTGCCCGGCGGTGATTTTCCTGTCGACGGGGTGGGGAACCTCGTGTCGCAACTGCTGGATGAATTCCCCTTTCTTGACCAGGCATGGGCATCCCGGCTGGTTCGTACGTATGGCACCCAGGTGCGCGATGTACTGGGACCGGCCCAATCCCGGCATGATCTGGGCCAAGATTTTGGCGCAACCGTGACAGGGGTCGAAATCGACTGGGCGGTACAGAATGAATGGGTCCGCTCTGCCGAGGACTTTTTGTGGCGACGCACCAAACTGGGCCTGCGGTTC
>DAOUPC010000135.1 GCA_030626365.1 Paracoccaceae bacterium | reverse complement strand
AGCAGTGTTATCGGCTTTGACGGCACCGCCAATCATGATGCAGAACTGGACCGTGCCGCGCTGAACAAGCCGGTGAATTTCACGCCGGTGGCGACGGGTCGGGATGATGTGGCGCTGCTTGGGTTTACCTCGGGGACCACGGGTGATCCCAAGGCAGCGATGCATTTTCACCGGGATATTCTGGCCATTGCCGATGGCTATGCGCACGAAATCCTTGGCGTCACCCCAGAGGACATATTTGTCGGCTCGCCCCCTTTGGCGTTTACCTTCGGGCTGGGCGGGCTGGCGGTGTTTCCGCTGCGCTTTGGGGCCTGCGCCGTGCTGCTTGAGGCCGCCACGCCACCCAACATGATCGAGATAATCGAAACCCACCGCGCCACCATCTGCTTTACCGCACCAACCGCATACAGGGTGATGCTGGCGGCGATGGACGAAGGCGCGGACCTGTCATCGCTGCGCGCCGCCGTGTCGGCAGGCGAGACATTGCCCGAACCGGTCTATCACGACTGGATCAAGAAGACCGGCAAGCCGATGCTGGACGGGATCGGCGCGACCGAATTCCTGCATATTTTCATCTCTAACCGCTTTGACGATCACAAACCCGCCTGCACCGGCAAACCGGTCGGCGGATATGAGGCAAAGATCATTGGCCCCGATGGCGCAGAATTGCCCCGTGGCGAGGTGGGGTATCTGGCGGTACGCGGGCCAACCGGGTGCCGGTATCTGAATGATGATCGCCAGACGGATTATGTGCGGGATGGCTGGAACGTCACCGGGGATTCGTTCCTTATGGATGCGGACGGGTATTTCTTTTTCGCGGCCCGGTCGGATGATATGATCATTTCGTCGGGCTATAACATCGCCGGACCAGAGGTCGAGGCGGCGCTGCTGGCACACGCGGATGTTGCCGAATGTGGGGTGATCGGGGCCCCCGACACGGCACGCGGTCAAATCGTCGAGGCGCATGTGGTGCTGAAAGAGGGCGTCACGCCATCACCAGAGCAGGCCAAGCTGTTGCAGGATTTCGTCAAGGCCCGCATTGCGCCCTATAAATACCCCCGCTCGGTCCGTTTTATCAAAGCCCTGCCCAAAACGGCCACCGGCAAGATTCAGCGGTTTCGCCTGCGCGATGACCCGCCCACAACAAAGCGGAAGTGATGGGAAATCGCCCAGCTATCGGGATTTGTGATAGCCAATTGCCGAACTACCCCTTGTCCCTGCCCCGGTTCGGGCGCGATTTTCACCACCAATGTGGGCACCACAGAAAAACAGCCGACAAGCCGGGCAAAGGGAACACTGATGTCAAAACTGGCGGCCTTCACTTGCAATGCCCGGATGGATGAACACCGGCACCTGTTGAACCCGCCCGCACCTGCCCCACCTGTGGGGTGGTGCATCCGGGCAAAGAACCACCCAAAGGCTGGATCAGTTGTGATCCTTGCCTAATGTCACGAAAAACAACGATTTTATCAGGGAGAGAACGATGAAAATGACGTTAAAAGGATTTACCAAAGGGGCCGTGGCGCTGGGCGCGATGATGCTGATCGGGGCCCCGGCAATGGCCAAGGAATTTCGCCTTGGGCTGATCACGCCGCCGCCGCACACCTGGACCAAGGCGGCCCAGGCGTTTGGCGCGGAGCTGGCCGAAAAATCGGGCGGCAAGCATTCGATATCTGTGTTCCCGGCCCGCCAGTTGGGCAACGAGGCGCAGATGTTGCAGCAATTGCAGACCGGCGCGCTGGACATGGCGTTCATGACCGTGGCCGAAGTTTCCAACCGGGTGCCGAATTTCGGGGCCTTCTATGCGCCCTATCTGGCCAATGACATGACCCATGCCGCCGCGATCCTGCGTTCAGACACCGCCCGCGAGATGCTGGCGGTGCTGCCCCAGGAAACCGGCGTTGTCGGGGTTGGCTATGGCAGTGCCGGCATGCGTCATATCCTTAGCCGGGGCGAGGTCAAAACAGCCGATGACCTTAAGGGGCTCAAGCTGCGGATCACCCCGTTTGACCCGATCCTTGATTTCTATAACCTGATGGGGGCCGCCCCCACGCCAATGCCACTGCCTGCCGTTTACGACGCGCTGGCCAATGGTCAGGTTGATGCGATCGACATGGATGTGGAACTGATCAACGTGCTGAAATATTACGAGCACGCCGATACCCTGCTGATCTCCAACCACATGATGTTCCCGATGGTCGGGCTGATTTCGGCGCGGGTTTATGCGGGTCTGTCGGATGATGACAAGGCAATGATCAGTGAAATCATGGCCCGTCATGTGGACAGCACGCTGGACGTCTATATCGCCAAATCCCCGGTATGGGAGGAAACCCTGAACGGCGTGGGCATCACGGTCAAAGCGGTCGATGCGTCATTCTTTGGCGACGTAATGGGCAAATGGGAAGACATCTGGGCCGCCAAGGCCCCGTCCCTGCCCGCCCTGCGCGCGGCGGCCGAGGCCACCAAGTAAACCACAATCAGACAATCAGGGCGGGCCGGGATATTTCCGGCCCGCCTTTTTGCGCGTGATCGGATATGGTAAACTACAGCGCCAAACACGACGCCAGAACACGACGCCAAAACACAGCCGAAACACGGCAAGGGACAAGAAAACATGCTTTATCGCGCCTCTCGGGCCTGGGCACGGGTCGAAATATTCGCCGCCGCCATCATGGCCGCCGCCGTCAGCGGGCTGATCCTGCTTAATGTGGTGACCCGCGCAACGGGCAACGCGATATACTGGGTCGATGAGGCGGCGATCTATGCCATGGTCTGGATGTGCTTTCTGGCGGCCTCGGCTGCGCTGCATTACCGCAGCGCCATTGCGGTGACGGTGCTGAACGAACTGCTGCCATCCCCCGCGCGCCACTGGCTGGCACGGTTTGTCGATCTGGTGGTGTTCGTGTTTGCCTGCCTGATGGTGTGGGTCTGCCTGCGCTGGTTCATGCCGATGGAACTGATCGCGGCGGGCGGCGATGTGAAGGCGTTTCAGGGGGCAACCTTTAACTTTATCTATGCCGAGCCGACCAATACGCTGGGCGTCAAAAAGGTCTGGGTGTGGCTGGTCATGGTGGCGTTCACCTTTGGCACGCTGCTGCATTCCGCCGCCAACCTGCTGAACCCCGGCATCCCGCCCGACAATCTGACAGACGCGATGATCGGAGATCAGACATGACCCCGATCCTGTTTCTGGTCCTGCTGTTTGCCTCTGTGCCCATTGCCCTTGTGCTGGCCCTGACCGCCCTTTGGTACATCGCCGAAAGCGGCAATAATGTGCTGTATGACAGCTTTGCCCAGCAAATGTTTTCCGGTGTGGAAAACTATGGCCTGCTGGCTATCCCGCTGTTCATCCTGACCGGCGAGTTGATGAACGAAGGAGGCATGACCGCGCGTCTTGTGCGTGCCGCGCGGGTGTTTGTCGGCGGCTTTCGGGGTGGGCTGGCCTATATCAACCTGCTGGCCAATATGTTCATGGCGGCCATAATCGGTTCTGCCGCCAGCCAGATCGCGGTCATGTCGCGCGCCATGGTGCCGGCAATGACCAAGGAAGGCTATGACCCAGGCTTTGCCGCGGCCACCACCGCCGCCGGCGGGTTGCTGGCCCCGGTTATCCCGCCCTCGATGTTGTTCGTGATCTATGGCGTTCTGGCGCAACTGCCGATTGGTGATCTGTTCATCGCCGGGATCATCCCCGGTCTGATCATGGCCGGATCGTTCTTTGTGGTGATTGCCCTGATCGGCCTGAAACAACAATTCCCCCGTGGCACCTGGATGACCCGCCCCGAGGCCCTGCGCGCCTTGCGCAACTCTTTGCCCGCATTCCTGATCCCGCTGGCCATTGTCGGCGGCATCCTGTTTGGCATCGCCACCCCGACCGAAAGTGCGGCGGTCGCGTCGCTGATCGCGTTTCTGGTTGGCTGGCTGATCTATCGCGAAATCAGCCCGCGTGACCTGGGCGCATTGTTTATACGCACCGCCACCAATTCGTCTTTGGTGATTTTCATGATCGCGGCGGCCAATGTGTTTGGCTGGGTGGTGATCTATGAAGAGTTGCCGCAAAAGCTGGCCGGGTTCATATCGACCGTCACATCGGACCCGTTCACCTTTTTGCTGATCGTCAACGTCTGCCTGCTGTTTGTCGGCATGCTGATCGACGGCATTGCGGCGCTAATTCTGGTCACGCCGATCCTGTTGCCGATTGCCATGAACACCTATGACATCGACCCCTATCAGTTTGGCGTGGTGATCTGTCTGAACCTGGTGCTGGGCCTGCTGACCCCGCCGGTGGGGGTCGGGTTATACATCGCCTCGGCCATGTCGGGGGTGCGCCCCTTTACCATTTTTGTGGCGCTATGGCCGTTCCTTTTGGCGGTGACGCTGATCCTGATCCTGCTCAGCTATTTTCCGATCCTCAGCACGGCACTGATCTGACGCGCACCCGATCATAACCTTAGGGTCAGGCCACGAGAACCAGCAACACGATACTGGCCCCCAACAGCCCGATACCGGCCAGTTCACGCCCCGATATGCGTTCGCGGAAAAACAACACCGAGGCCAGCATCGAAAATATCAGCTCTACCTGCCCCAGGGCTTTGACATAGGCCACCGTTTGCAGGGTAAAGGCGATAAACCAGCAGAACGACCCGCCCATGCTGAACAGCCCAACCCAAAGCGCGGTGCGCCGTGCGGCCCAGACCGCCCGCAGTTCGGCCCGGTCGCGCCAGGCCAGCCACGCCCCCATGGCGATCATCTGCGCCGATGTCACCGCCGCCAGCGTGATGCCGGCGCGAAACACCGGCTCTAACCCGGTCAGTTCCAGTGACGCGGCCCGGTACGTCACGCCGGAGATGGCAAACAACACCCCCGACCCCAGCCCCAGCGCGGCCGCGCGATTGGTCAGGTGTTGCCACCAATGCCCGCTTCCACCGGGGCTTTTGGACAGGACAAGCACCCCGACAAGCCCCAGCAGGATCGCCGCGAACCCGCCAGCACTGACGCCTTCGCCCAACACCAGCAGCCCCACCAGAACCGTCTGGATCACCTCGGTTTTCTTGAACGTGATGCCCACGGCAAAATTACGCTGTTTGAACAGCGCCACGACACAGATCGTCGCCAGTATCTGACCCAGTCCACCAATCAGCACATAGACCCAGAACGCCCCCGTAAGCGGCGGCAGGCTGCGCCCTGACACAAACAGATAGCCCGCCAGCACCGCGACAATGATTGGCGCAGAATAGGCAAACCGCGCAAACGTCGCCCCCGTCGCCGACAGGCGCGTGGTGCTTAGCGTTTTTTGCAGCATGAACCGCAATGTCTGAAAGATCGCGGCCGCAAGGGTGACGGGAATCCAAAGGCTCATGCCCCCTGCTATGGCCTGAATTCACCCCCTGAACCAGAGCGGATGCACCGCCGCGCCCCTGACGCGCAGGAAATGTTTACTGAACACCTGACCAAATGGGCGGGGCACATGGCCCCGTTTTAAACGGCGTCACCGGGGTGCGCCGATGAACCGCCCCGCGCCTTCGGGCATGTCCAGTGCCGCCTGCGCATCGCCAATCCGTGTCAGGGTGGCCCCGACCCCTGCGCCGGGTTCTGACGGGCGGCGCGTTTCAAGGCTGACGTGGATCAGCATATGTTCGCCGGTTGCCAGCAAAACATCACCTTCATACATCTCGTGCCACAGGTGCATCTTTTTGCCCTGCCCATCCAGCACCCTTGTGCGGATTTCGATTTTCGCCCCTGCGTGGGCCTCGTGCAGGTGGCGGATATGTGTCTCGGCGGTGAAATAGCTGCCCCCCGACGCGATATAGTCGCCATCGCACCCGATCAGTTCCATGAACCGGTCGGTCGCATCGCAGAATGCGTGCAGATAACGCGCCTCGTTCATGTGCCCATTATAGTCGGTCCAGTCCAGCGGCACGGCCCGCCGGCCAGTCACAATCGGCTGGCCCACATCGTCGATCTGATCGGCCCGCGCCGCCAGAACACTGCCCGCCACAAGCGTGCTGTCCTGCGCATTCAGCAAGGCCCCCGCCCCCCAGTCCTGTGCCTTAAGCGCGCGCATCATCCCCACAAGGTTGTTGTCACGAATGCGTTCCAGTTCACGGATGGAATGCGCGCCTGACTGGTCATCTGACTGATCTGCAATGGTTTTTATCAGCTCGTCGGTCAGGTCTGGCACATCCATCAGCTTGGTCCATGGCCATTTCAGGCAAGGGCCGAACTGGGCGATAAAGTGCGCCATGCCGGCCTCGCCCCCGGCCACGCGATAGGTTTCAAACAGGCCCATCTGCGCCCAGCGGATACCAAACCCATAGCGGATTGCATTGTCGATCTCTTCCGTGGTGGCGATGCCATCACGCACCAGCCACAGCGCCTCGCGCCAGACGGCCTCAAGGAAACGATCGGCAATATGCGCGTCGATCTCTTTCTTTACGTGCAGCGGGTACATCCCGACCGAAGAAATGATCGTGCGGGCCTTTTCGACAAGCGGCGCGTCATTGGCCGGTGTTGTCACCAGTTCGATCAGCGGCAACAGATAGACCGGGTTAAACGGGTGCGCGACCATGATCTGACCGGGCCGCGTGGCACACCCCTGAAGCTCGGACGGCTTGAACCCGGATGTCGACGAACCAATCACCGCATCCTCGCGGCAATGCGCCTGCAAGGTCTGGAACACCTTGCGCTTCAGGTCCAGCCGCTCTGGCACGCTCTCTTGAATCCAGTTCGCCCCCTCGACCGCCCCGGACATGGTGTCGTGAAAGGTCAGGCTGCCCTCGTCCGGCAACATCACATCGCTTAGCCCCGGCAGGGACCGGCGCGCATTATCCAGCACCTCGCCGATCTTGCGCTTTGCTTCGGGGTCCGGGTCGAACACCCGCACATCCCAGCCATTCAAAAGGAACCGCGCGGCCCAACCGCCGCCGATCACGCCACCGCCAATGATGGCTGCTGTATTATTTGTCATGTTTGCCCCTTATTCGCAGCGCTGAAACAGGACCGGGTCGCCAGACCCGAACCAGATCCAGACCGCAAGACCCGTTTCATCGGTCCGCATCATCAACCGATCTTCATCGTAAACATTGCCCTCGGCGTGGCATTTCAGTTGCAAATGGACCGCAACCGCGCGGTCCATTGACCTTGCAGCGGCAATCGAACAGCGGCTTTCATACCCCCGCACCCCAGAGCGGGTAATCTCGATCGGGGCCGGGGTGACATCGCCAATGTGGTTGGCAGCGGCGCACCATTCTGGCTTGGCTGACCAAATGCCTTCCCACCAGTTCTGCGCCTGCGCCCCACCCGATCCGGGCAGCAGCAGCATGACGATCGCCAATAGCTGTTTCATTGGTTTCCCCGTGGTATTGCGCAGTATCCCATCCCCCGTATCAGGCCCGTATCTAGCCTGTATCAATCGAAACATATCTCAACCTGCTTGCCTTCATCCGTCAGAACCAACTGACACCCGAACACTGGCGAGAACAAAGAGCACGTCCGCTCTTCGGCCATGCATAAACCGCTGCAATCGGACTCTCGGTTACAGGATTT